>JBKPIZ010000180.1:0-8470 GCA_046730495.1 Pseudomonadota bacterium | reverse complement strand
CCGCGGCCTTAATCCCTATATCCGCGACGTCGCGCGCCGGCTGACGGTCGGGGGCTTCATCGCCTTTGCGCCCGATGCGCTGACGCCGGTTGGCGGTTATCCCAACGATGACGAAAAGGCCGCCCAGCTTTTTCAGGGGCTCGACCGCGCCAAGATGACCGAGGATTTTCTGGCGGCGGCGATCTGGCTGAAATCACGTAGCGAAGGTACCGGCAAACTCGGCGCGGTCGGGTTTTGCTTTGGTGGCGGTGTGGTGAATCAACTGGCGGTCCGGATGGGAACCGAGCTTGCCGCCGCGGTACCGTTTTATGGCAGCCAGCCCAGTGCCGGGGATGCGGCCAAAATCAAAGCTCCGGTACTCGCGCACTATGGCGAGCTTGACACGCGCATCACCTCTGGATGGCCCGCCTTTGATGCCGCTCTGACGGCCGCGCATGTGCAACACGAAGGCTACGTCTATGCGGGCGCCAATCACGGCTTTCATAACGATACGACGCCGCGTTACGATGAAACGGCCGCAAAACTGGCATGGCAGCGCACGCTGGATTGGCTGAACAAATATCTGCGATCGCCTAGCCCGGCCTGATGCAGGCCTGAGTCACCGCCCGTGGCTTTACGGACGGGGCGGGCAGGGGCCGATACGTCGGCCGCAAGCCAAGGAACGCCAAGGAACTCCCGCGGAACGCCACGGAACACTGTGGCGAGCCTGAACAAGCAGCAGCGTGCCGGAAAAAGGCCGCAGAATGCGAGCGCCGCGCGCTACTCGCCCAGGACGAGACCTATCGCAGAACCTATCAGGAGCTTGTGCAACTGTGGCGTGAAATGGCGCAGCAAGCGGAAATGCTGACCCAGAGGGTTTCGCAACCTTGAATTCTGCTTACGCCGATCGCGGTAACCGCAAATCTTACGGCTTCCAGTTCTTCACCCACGCCTCCGGCGTTTCGGCGTCGATCAGGATAAAAGCGATGCGGCATGACTTGGTCCCGTTATTGACCCAAGCATGATTGGTCGCTTGCTGGACGAGAACATCGCCGGCTTTGACATGGATCTCGCTGTCGTCGAGCAGCATGTCGATCTCGCCGTCGAGAACGATCGCATAATCGATGGTTTTGGTCCGGTGCGTATTAGCGTGCCGCGGGTAGCCCTGGGTCGCTGGATCGATGCCCATCGCGCGCAGAATTTCATTGTGATCGATCGGCGCCGCATGCGGGCTTGCCGGAGCGAAATCAACGACACGGAAAACGGTGCCGTTTTTTGGCGGCGGCACGCCGATCGGCGTTTGCGCGCGGTCCGATGAACCGGCGGTGTCCACCGGAAATTCGCTTGTGACCCAGAATAAGGTGACGCCGTTGGCGCCGCGTTGCTTCGCCGTCGCCACATCGTCAAACAGCACGACCGCCTTGCCTCGTGAATCGTGGCCGGTCACGATCCGCCGCGTCGATCTCATTTCCATCGCCGTCTCCTCCCCATTAAATCCGCTTGCCGTTGCAGCGCGCATTAGACAATGATGCCTGCCTTTGCCAAGCACAAACGCGCATGACGGGCAATCATTCGAGACAGCGCGGCGCGCCGGGAGGCTTTGAGTGAAGGTGGGGTCGCCGCCGTCGCCGACAGCGCTGCAGTCGCCGGACCATCCGGGACCGGTCTACGATCGGCCGCCGCAGCATTCCGACATCGTTCGCGACATCGATGTCATGGTGCCAATGCGCGATGGCGTGCAAATCTGCGTTGATATTTATCGGCCAAAGGCGCCGGAGAAATTTCCCGCACTGTTGGCCTTTGCGATCTACAACAAGGATCTGCAAGGTCCGGACCTGGCCGAAGCGCTGCCGCCACAGCCGGCCTGGTCGGCATTGTGGACTGGACCAATGGAGGCCGGCGATACCAGGTTTTTTGTCTCGCGCGGCTATGTGCACGTCATCGGCTCGCCGCGCGGCGTCGGCAAGTCGCAAAGCGGCGGCTCGCGCCAATGGGATTGTTACGATCTGATCGAGTGGATCGCGGCGCAGGACTGGTGCGACGGCAATGTCGGCATGGTCGGCATCTCCGGCTTTGGCGCCGAGCAGCTGGCGGTCGCCAAGCAGGCGCCGCCGCATCTCAAAGCGATCTTCCCATTCGATTCGCGCGGCGCTTATGGCGAGCTTGGCGGTTTTCGCGACGAATATCCCGGCGGCGTCATTCATCTGTTCCGCTACCTGGTCGGGCACTTCTCGGCCATGCACCAAAACAAGGGATCGCCGGCCGCGCTGCCGCCGGAACGCGAGCGGTTATGGCAAGAGGCCATGAACAATCCCGACTACAAAATGTATCCGCATGTGTTCAACCTGATCGCGCAAAAAGGCCAGCACATGCCGCCGTTCTTCAATGTGTCCCGTTCGACAACGAGGCGGCGGTCGAAAAGAGCGAAGCCGAATTCGAAAAAATAAAAGTGCCGACCTATACCGGCTCCGGCTGGTACGGTTACACCTACAAGACTCACCTGAACGGCTGTCAGCATTGGTATCGCAACATCACAGCGCCGAAGAAGCTTCTGCTGGCGGGACCTGCACATCTGGAGCGGCCGTATCACACGTTTCACAGCGAAGTGCTGCGCTGGCACGACCATTGGCTCAAAGGCCTCGACACCGGCGTGATGGATGAACCGCCGGTGCGGTTCTGGGTGATGGGAGCCAATGAATGGCGCGGCGCCGACGATTGGCCGCTGCCGCAAACGCAATGGACCAAGTTCTACCTGAAAAGCTGGGAGCGGCTCACGACCGAGCCGCCGGCGCCGTCAAGCGCCAGCGCGGCGCAGCCGCCCGATGCCTTTGCGCAAATGCCGCCGTCGCAGACCAACATGATCCAGCGGCTTCGCTACATGACAGAACCGCTCTCGCGCGACGTTCTGATCGCCGGACCGGTCGCGGTGACGCTCTATGCGGCGATCGATGCGGACGACACCAATTGGATCGTGATTCTCAAAGACATCGGGTCGGACGTTTCGGTGCAGAGCGTGCGCGAAGGCGAACGCGAAGTGCCGAAAAATCTGCCCGAGCGCGAACTCACCCGCGGCTGGCTCAAGGCCTCGCATCGCGCGCTCGATCCGAAACGCTCGAAGCCATGGTGGCCATGGCACCCGCTGACCCGCCAAGCGTGCAGGCCGGTCACCCCCGGGACGATCGAGGAGTATCAGGTCCAGGTGATGGCGACCGCGAACTTGTTCCGCAAGGGCCACCGCATCTGCCTCGACATCACCAGCCTCGATCTGCCGACCGGCGTCGCGGGCGCCACCAATGCCGAATACGTTCCGTATCACATTTGTTCGAGCAGGACCGTGTTGCACAAAATCCACCACGATCTCGGGCATCCCTCGCATCTGTTGCTGCCCATCATTCCGGAATAGCTTTGGCCGAATACTTGAACATGCCCGCAATGGATCGACTGCCGGCCATTCCAGTGATCGATTTGCGCGATGGCGGCCCTGTCCGTCATGCCGAGCGCAACCCGGCGCCGGCGCGCGCGCTTCGCGACGCGTGTCTTGCCTTCTTTCCCCGCGCCATCCAGCCGTTCGTGCCGGCGCTTGATTTAATCTCGCGGCGTTGGCTTAAGCGCTCGCGTTCGCCGTATTTGCCCGAGATTGCGCAGATTGCCGAGGTGCTCGGTTTTTCCGGCGTGTGGCTGCTCAATGCCTCTTACCAATGGGGCTGCACGGCGCGTGCGTCCGACGAAGACGGCGTGCCCTGGCTGTTGCGCACGCTTGATTGGCCGTTCCACGGCCTCGGCCGGCACATCGAGGTCGCGCGCATGCGTGGCGACGCCGGCGATTTTTTCAACATTACCTGGCCCGGCTATGTCGGCGCATTGACCGCGCTCGCCCCGTCGCGTTTTGCGGCTTGCGTCAATCAGGCGCCGATGCACCGCCGCACGTCGCACCGTTGGCTGCGCGGCTATGATTTTGCCCGCAATGCTTACGCGGTCTGGCGGTCCGACGCTCTGATGCCGCCCGACCAGCTGTTGCGACAGACATTCGAGCTTTGCGCGGATTTTGCCGTGGCGCGCCGCATGCTGGAGACGACCCCCGTCTCTCGTCCGGTGATCTACGTTCTGGTCGGCTGCGCGGCCGGGGAGCGCTGCGTCATCGAACGGACCGAGACCGGCTTTGTCACCCGCGAACACGACACCAGCGCCGCCAATGACTGGCTGCCGCGCCGCCCCGGCTGGGAAGGCCGGATCGGCACCCGGCGCTTTTTGACGGATTCCTTTGCCGACGCGGCCAACTACAGCCGCGCGCGCCGCGAATCGCTTGTCGGCTGGACGGGAACCTGCGCCGCGCCAAGCTTTGCCTGGGTGCGCGAACCGGTGCTCAATCCCTATACGCGACTCGCCGTGGCGATGTGCCCGGCGCGCGGCGTGCTCAGGGCGATCGGCTATGAAGCGACCGATGCATTGCTACCGCAACCGGTCACGGCCATGTGCGAAGTTGTGGCGCCCGAGGTACTGACGCCGGCCGATTAAAAGCGCGCTTGCGCGGATGGAACCGTCGGTTCCATGAAATTTTGGCGCAGCGATCAGCGAGTTACCGAAAAACGCCAAACTGTGTTCGTGGTCACATCTTTCTTGCCGAGGTGCACCTACATTGCGAACGTCTGCAGTTGCCGGAATATGGAGTCAGCCATGAGCACCATAACGATGACGACCTACCGGACCACGCGCGGCTCCTATTGGGATCAACTCAAGCTGCGCATCACGGAATGGCAACGGCGGGCGCGTTCACGGCGCGAGCTCGAAGCTCTGAGCGACGCGACGTTGCGCGATATCGGCATGACGCGCTGCGAAGCGCACCGTGAAATGAACAAACCATTCTGGATGGCTTAAGGCGCAAGCACGCAGCCATATCCAGGCAAGGGGAGAGGGCCGTCCGGCGCGGGGCGGCCCTCCGCTTTTCTGTCGGCGCGCGTTTGCCGGCACTCGGGCATTTTGGCTAGCATAATGGGGCAAGTGACCAACTCACCAGCCGGCACGGTGACCATGCCCAAAATCAAGACCAGCGATGGCGTGAATCTCTACTACGAAGAAGCCGGCACCGGGACGCCGATCGTCTTTGTTCACGAATTTGCCGGCGATTACCGCACCTGGGAGCCCCAAATGCGTCGGTTCAGCCGCGCCTATCGGTGCGTTACCTATAGTCAGCGCGGCTATCCGCCTTCCGACATCCCCGATGATGCCGCGCGCTACGGCCAGGACTTTGCCCGCTCCGACGTGATCGCGCTGATGGACGCGCTGAAGATCGACAAGGCGCACGTCGTCGGCCATTCCATGGGCGCCTATACCGCGTTGCATGTCGGGATCAAGCATCCGCAACGCTGCATTTCGGTGACCGCGGCCGGATGCGGCTGGGGCTCGCTACCCGATCCGGCCGCCCGCGCGGCAATGCGGGCGCAAGCCGCGGAAAATTCGAAAATGTTTATGGAAAAGGATATGGCGACAGCGGCCGCGATCTATACCGACACGCCGATCCGGCACACGCAGAAATACAAGGATCCCCGCGGTTACGCCGAGTTCGCAAGCATGCTCGCCGAGCATTCGGCGAAGGGCCACGCGCTCACCATGGCGATGCTGCAGGCCAAACGCCCGACCTTGTGGGACATGGAAGCGGACTTGAAGAAATTCTCAGCACCGCTTCTCATCATCGTGGGGGACGAGGACGAGACCTGCCTTGACGGCAGTCTGTTTCTCAAGCGCACTGCACCGACGGCGGGCTTGCTCGTCATTCCGCGCTCCGGTCACACCATCACTACCGAGGAACCGGATGCGGTCAACGCCGCGCTGGCGGAACTCTTTGCGGCGTCCGAGAACGGCCGCTGGCTCGCGCACAGACCGGGCTGATGGGCGGCGTGTTGATCACCTACCCCTCGCTCTGCGCAAAAGGTCGCGCAAGCGCTGCGGCGTGACCGGAAGCTCTGTCACGGCGCCGGGCCATTGCAGCGCATCGTCGATGGCTGCGGCAATCGCGGCGCCGACCGCGTTGGCGCCGCCTTCGCCGGCGCCTTTCATGCCGAGCGAATTGAGCGGGCTCGGCGCGTCCTCGCTGATCAAGACATCGATCGGTGGAATCTCCCGCGCGGTCGGCATCGTATAATCGGCGAAATTCACGCAGATCGGTTCGCCGCGCGCGTCATAACGAAATTCTTCGAACAGCGCGCCGCCAATGCCCTGCGCCACGCCGCCGGCAATCTGACCTTCAACCAGCATCGGATTGACAGCTTTGCCAATGTCGTAGGCGGCGAAATAGCGTTCGACCGCCACGGCGCCGATGTCACGGTCGATCCGCACCACGGCGAAATGGATGCCGTAGGGATAGTTCATATGCGCCGATTCGAACCATCCCTCGGCCGCAAGACCGGGCGTCCCGTCGCCGAAGAGCTTCGAACCTGGTTTGAGCGCGCTCGCGATCTCGCCGAGGCTCACCGATGGGCCTTGCGCGCCTTGGTTGCGCACGATCTTGCCGCCGACGAGCTCCAGCGTTTCGGGCGCCGATTGCAACAGCTGCGCGGCGGCCACGATCGCTTTGGCGCGCAGTTTCGCCGCCGCGCGCCGCGTCGCCTCGCCGACCATCACCGTTACCCGCGAGGCAAAGGTGCCCATGCCATAGGCGATGCGGTCGGTCTGGCCGTGCACCACCCGAACCTGCCGATAATCGATGCCGAGTTCGTCGGCGCAGATTTGCGCCAGCACCGTCTCCATGCCTTGTCCGACCGAAGTCGCGCCGGTCACGATCTCGACCGTCCCCGCGGTGTCGATCGCGGCATGCACGCAATCGAACGGTCCCAGCCCGCTCTTTTCGACGAACATGGCGAAACCGGCGCCGACCGTCTCGCCGGCGGCGCGCCGGCGTTTGAGGTCGTCACCAACGGTCTGCCACTTGGCCACGGCCAAGGCCTTTGAGAGCAGTCCGGCATAATCGCCGGAATCGTAAGTCATCTCGGTGCCGAGCGTGTCGAGATGGCGGGCATAAGGCATCTCCGCCGCGGGAATAAGATTGCGGCGCCGCACGTCGGCCGGGTCGAGCCCAAGCTGCGCGGCGATCGCATCCATCAACCGCTCGCGCACGAATGTGCTCTCGAAGCGTCCTGGCGCGCGATAGGTGCCGCACGGTGTTTTGTTGGTCAGCCGAACGCGCCCGGCCATGGCATAAGCACCGACGCGATACGGACCGAGCAGCATGGTCGCGGCAAGGTCCGGCACGGTCACCGCGTGGGTGCGCACATAGGCGCCCTGATCGTGCAGGAATTCGCCGTCGACCGCGAGCAGGCGGCCATCGCCATCCACCGCGGCGCGGACGCGATAATGCTGCTCGCGCGAATGATTGGTCGCGATCAGATGCTCACGGCGATCCTCGATCCACTTCACCGGGCGGTGCAGCCGCAAGCTCCCGAGGCAGGCAAGCACGTCCTCGGGATAGAGCTCGCCGCGTACCCCGAAACCGCCCCCGGTATGCCCTTCATGCAGGTGCACCGAAGAAGCAGGCCGGGCCAACATGCGCGCCAGCGCATCGCGATTCCAATGCGGCACCTTGGCGGCACCGTAAAGTTCGAGCACGTCGCGCGCCGGATCGTAGCGGGCGATGGCGCCGCGGGTCTCGAGCGGCACGCCGGAGTGCCGCCCGACCCTGAGTTCAAGCGCCACGGTTGCGTGCGCCGCGGCAAAGGCCGCCGCCACGTCGCCGTAACCCTTGCGGATCACTGCCGCCTCGGTCGGATGACCGGCGGAGAATTCGACCGGTGCTGCGTCGGCGGTCATTACTTCCGGCAGGTCGTCGATTTCGACCGCAACCAGATCGGCGGCGTCTTCAGCCGTATAGGGATCGCTTGCGAACACGACCGCGACCGGCTCACCGACATAGCGGACGCGATCGCGAGCAAGGATCGGCTGACGATAGGGTTCGAGACCCTCGATGCGCGTCAGGCGAAAATCGATCGGCGGAATATCGGCCACGTCCGCCGCGGTCCAAATCGCGATGACGCCGGCGCGCGCACGCGCATCGGCACAATCGATGCCGACGATGCGGCCATGGGCACGCGCCGAGCGCACCACCCGCATATGCGCCTGGTGTGCGAACGAAATATCGGCCGCAAAGCGGCCCTGGCCGACGACCAGGGGTCCATCCTCGAGTCGCGGCACCGAGCGGCTAACGAATGGTCCGTCACCGGCCATGCCACTCAGCTCCGCTTAAATGAACGGACTCATTGCTCATCATGCTCCGCGGCAATGGCGTCGAGGTGTTGGGTTTGATTGATGCTGCGCACGTGCACACCGGCTTCATTCACGTCGATCTCGTTGATGCAGCAGGGCTCCTGGGCGAGCCGCCAGTACGCCGAGGGCGGAAGTTCTAGAAGTTCAAGCAGCAAGACGCGATTGACGCTGTCGTGGCCGACCAGCACGACGGTTTCGTCGCGATGGCGCGCCAGCACCATGCGCAGCGCGTTGGCGG
>JBKPIZ010000179.1:0-14910 GCA_046730495.1 Pseudomonadota bacterium | reverse complement strand
TCGATGACGGTGCGGGAACGTCTTTGGATTTTGACGCCGATGCGCCCCAACCGATCGGGTCAGGCGCGAGGCTCGGGTCAGGCGCGAGGCTGATGCGCGGTATTGCTCATGACCTTGGCGCCGAACTGGCGTTCATTAAGGGCAACCCAGGTCAGATTGTCCGGCTCGAACTGCCGCAAATACCAAACTCAAATCATATGCCTTGCGCGCAAGCGGCGGAATGATCATCGGTCGTCGTTCCTTCACCGCCCGCCTGCCTCAGACCTCCTGATAGACGTCGATCTCGGGCGCGCCGGGAAACAGATTGCGCCAGGTTTGCAAATAAACCTGCATGCGCGGATCGCTGGCGATGCGCTGGCGGCTTAACTCCCAGTCTTCGTCCGCCTCGTATTCAATCTCCTGCACGAATTTGCTTTGATCGTCGACGTTCTGTAACAGCCGAACCTCGGCCTTGCCGAACATCTGATAAAACGGCGTGGCGGCCTTGATCATCGCGATCAGCTGCGTGGAGTCCGACGCCGGCAGCGTAAACCGCAGCTGCAGGGTTCGCCGCACCTTGGTTTCTTCGTTGCTCATCGGCTTTGTTTCCCTAAAACGACGTGAAATTCGACAAACGCGATCGCCGTTCGCGCTCGGCGCCGCTGTCTACTTGAACGTGTCGCGGAACCGGTGCCCGGGATAGACCCCAAGTATCTTCAGCGATTTCGGTTGCGACACAAACTCGAGCTCTTCCAGCGCCAGTTCGAGCGCGCGCTGTTTCGGATGGCCCTGGACATCGACGTAAAATTGCGTCGCGGCGAAGCTGCCATTGACCATATAGCTTTCCAGCTTGGTCATGTTAACGCCGTTGGTGGCGAAACCGCCCAGCGCCTTGTACAGCGCCGCTGGAATGTTGCGCACCTCAAAGACAAAAGTGGTGATGACGCGCTTTTCCTTGCGGCTCGCCCATTTGGGCTCACGCGCCAGTACGATAAAGCGGGTCGTATTGTGTTTGGCGTCGGCGACGTCTTTCTTGAGAATGCGAAGGCCGTAGATTTTTGCCGCCAGTTTCGTCGCCAGCGCCGCGCGGGTGGTGTCGGCGGCTTCGGCGACTTCGCGCGCGGCGCCGGCGGTGTCGGCTGCCACCACCGGCTTGACACCGAGCTTGCGGATCACGCTGCGGCATTGGCCCAGCGCGTGGATGTGACTTTCGACCGTCCTGATCGTGCGGAGCGTCGCGCCGCGCGGCGCCACGAGCTGATGCTGCACCGGCAGGAACCATTCCGCCACGATGTGCAGCTGCGAAGCCGGCATCAGGTGGTGGATGTCGGCGACGCGTCCGGCCACCGAGTTGTCGATCGGGATCATGGCAAGCGCGGCGCGACCGCTGCGCACGGCGGCAAAGGCATCTTCGAACGTGGCGCAGGCAAGCGGCGCGTATTCCGGGTAGGCCTGTTTGCAGGCGATATGCGAATTGGCTCCCAACTCGCCTTGGAAAGCGATCTTGCCGCGTTTGCCCTTTTTGGCCGGCTTGGACATGACCGTTCCGTGAGCATGGCGCGGGCCTTTTCCAACTCGGCCGGCGTGTCGACGCCAAGTGGCACGGCGTCGATCAGCGCAACGTCGATGCGCATGCCGGCCTCCAGCGCCCGCAGCTGTTCGAGCTTCTCGCGCCGCTCGAGCGGCGACGGCGGCAATTTGACGAATTTGCGGAGCGCGGCGCGGCGGAAGGCATAGATCCCAATGTGATGATAGAGCGGTCCCTCGCCCGCCGGCGCGGTGGCGCGGGTAAAATAGAGCGCACGCAGCCGTCCTGGCGCCACTGGGGTGCCGACCACCTTGACCACATTCGGATCGCTGCGTTCCTCGGGCACGGCGATCTCGGCGGCGATCGTTGCAATGTCCACGGCCGGATCGCCAAGCGGGGCTAGTGCCGCAGCAATGGCCGCAGGCGAAAGCGTCGGCAGATCGCCTTGCAGATTGACGATGATTTTGGCGCCGCCATCGGCCTCAATCTGCTCCAGTGCCTCATAGATCCGATCCGACCCGCAGGTGTGATCGGCACGCGTGAGCACCGCGCGACCGCCGGCCTTGGCCACGGCCGCCGCGATGGCTTCCGAGTCAGTGGCGACCAGCACCGGGCCGACCGCGGCTGTCTCCGCCCGGCGCAACACGTGCACGATCATCGGCACCCCGCCGATATCGGCGAGCGGCTTGCCCGGCAAACGGGTCGCCGCCATACGAGCGGGAATTACGATCAGAACGTCAGCCATTGCGGCGCTTATACGGGTTGCAACCGGCGCAGCAAACCGGCTAATTGTGCGCCGCCCACCACCGCCCGATTACGGGCTCACCACGCCGCCGCCTGCGGAGCGACTAGCGATGAATTCGTTCGAACTCAACAAGATCCTCGGCGCTTTGCTGGGCACCTGCCTGGTTCTGGTTGCCATGCGTATCGCGGCGGGGGCGATTTTTACGCCCGGGAAACCGGCCAAACCGGGCTATGAGGTTGCCGTCAAAGAGGAGCAACCGCAGGCCGGCGCCGCGCCGGCGGCCCCCGCGGCGGTGCCGATCGAGACGCTGCTCGCAAGCGCGTCGGCTCAGCGCGGGGCGGACGTCGCCAAGCAATGCCAAGCCTGCCACAACTTCCAGGAGGGCCAGGGACCGAAGATCGGACCCGATCTTTACGGGGTGGTCGGACGCAAGATCGCTTCGGCACCGGGCTTCAATTATTCCTCCGCCCTGAAATTAAAAGACGGCACCTGGGATTTCAACGCGCTGAACGCGTGGTTGAACAAGCCGAGCACCTATGCGCCGGGCACAGCGATGACCTTTGCCGGTCTCTCGAACGATAAGCAGCGCGCCGATGTGATTGCCTATCTTGATACATTATCGCCGAATCCGGTGCCACTGCCGAAGCCGCAGGACGCCAGCGCCACGCCGCCCTCGGCTACCGGCGCCGGCTCGAATCCTCCGGCCGGAGCGCCGGCCAATCCGGTTCCGGGCGGCGCACCGGCGCAATCGAACGGCTCCGCACCCGCCAACCACTAGGCACGCCACGACCCCGTTTCGTTCACGGGCGCAGATCGTCGAGTTTTTCGTCGCGGTGCACACCGGCACGCTGGTGTCATAGTTCAAAAGGCACAATAATGTCGTGGAACATGCCTTTGGCCTATTCAGGAGCATCCGGTGAACCGCCGATCCGTGCTGAAATCCGCGCTACTCGCGATTGCCGCGTGGCGGCTGCCCGTGCCCAGATGGGTTGGGGCCGCGCGCGCCGAGGATAAGACCTGGCGGCACGGCCTGTCGCTTTATGGCGATCTCAAATATCAGCCGGGCTTCAAGCAATTTGAATATGTCAATGCCGCGGCGCCCAAGGGCGGCACCGCCCGGCAGATCGCGATCGGTACGTTCGACAATTTCAACACCGCGGTCGCCGGGGTGAAAGGCTCGCTCGCCGCCGGACTCGATCTCATTTACGAAACGCTGTCGATCTCCGCGCTCGACGAGGTTTCGAGCGAATATGGCCTGGTGGCGGAAGCGATAAGCTTTCCATCCGATTTCTCTTCGGTCTCGTATCGGCTGCGGCCGCAAGCCAAGTGGCACGACGGCAAGCCGATCACGCCGGATGATGTGATCTTTTCGTTCAATTCGCTCAAGCAATTCAGCCCACAGCTTTCCGCTTATTACCGGCACGTCACCAAGGCGGAAAAAACCGGCGAACGCGAAGTCACCTTCGTGTTCGACGCGCCGGGCAATCGCGAACTGCCGCAAATCATCGGTCAGCTTACCGTCCTGCCAAAACATTGGTGGGAAGGAACCGATGCAAACGGCAAACAGCGCAATATCGGCGAGACCACGCTAGAGCCGCCGCTCGGCAGCGGACCTTATCGCATCAAAGATTTTTCCGCCGGCCGCAATATCGTCTTCGGGCGCGTCAAAGATCATTGGTCGCGCGATCTCAATGTCAGTGTCGGACTCCACAATTTCGACGAGCTGCAATTCCTTTACTTCCGCGACACCACCGTCGCCCTCGAAGCGTTCAAGGCCGATACCGTCGATTGGCGAAACGAGAACAGCGCCAAGAACTGGGCGACGGCTTATGATTTCCCTGCAGTATCGGACAAACGCGTCCTGCTCGAGGAATTCCCGATCCGCAATTCCGGCGTGATGCAGGCCTTTGCCTTCAATATCCGACGGCCGAAATTCCAGGACCCGCGGTTGCGGCTCGCCTTCAATTGCGCGTTCGATTTCGAGGAAATGAACAAACAGATTTTCTTCAATCAATATAAGCGCATCACCAGCTACTTCGAAGGCACCGAGCTCGCTTCCAGCGGATTGCCGAGCGGACGCGAACTCGAACTCCTCGAAACCGTCCGCGACAAGGTCCCGCCGGAAGTTTTTAAGAAGCCTTACACCAACCCGGTGAACGGCAATCCCGAACAGATTCGCGCCAATCTGCGCGAGGCCCTGCACCTGTTGAAAGAAGCCGGCTACGAGGTGCGCGATCAACAACTCGTCAGCGTAAAGACCGGCGAACCTTTTTCGGTCGAGCTCCTTGCCGCCGACCCGAGCTTCGAGCGCGTGTTCCTGTTCTTTAAGCCGTCGCTGGAGCGTCTCGGCATCACGGTCGCCGTGCGCACGGTCGATGAAGCGCAGTACGAAAACCGCCTGCGCAATTGGGACTTCGACATCATCACTTTCGCGTGGGGCGAATCGCTGACCCCGGGCAATGAACAGCGCGGCTTTTGGGGTTCGCAAGCCGCGGACCAGCCCGGATCGCTCAACATGATCGGCATCAAGAATCCGGCGGTCGATGCCATGATCGATCAGATCATCTTCGCCAAGAATCGTGCCGATCTCGAAGCCGCCACCCACGCGCTCGATCGCATCCTGTTGTGGAACCACTACGTCGTGCCGCAATGGACCTACGGCAAGGTGCGCACCGCGCGCTGGGACCGTTTTGGTCATCCCGACCCGATGCCGAAATACGGCCGCGCCGCCTTCCCGACGGTGTGGTGGTGGGATCCCGCGAAGGCGCAAAAGACGGCGGGATAATCGGTCGGTTGTATCGTTTCTGGATTGCTTCGTCGCTTGCGCTCGTCGTAATGACGAAGACCATTCTAGAGATCACATCAACGCTAAGCGTCGCGATGCTTAAACGGTCGTTGTAATCTCATCAGTATGATCAAGTTCTCCCGTCGCGGGCTGCTCAAGCTCGGCGCCAGCGTTCTCGCTGGTTGGCGCGCCAGCGATCACGGCGTATCAGAAGCCCGCGCTGCCGAGATGATCGAGTCGCACGGGCTCTCGGCATTCGGCGATCTCGCCTACCCACCCGATTTTTCGCACTTCCGCTACGCCAATCCCGACGCGCCAAAGGGCGGCGTGTTTTCGCAAATCGGCCCCGACCGTCTCTACAACCAGAATTTTCTCACGTTTAATTCGCTCAACACTTTCATTCTCAAGGGCGACGCCGCCCAAGGCATGGAGCTGACCTTCGCCACGCTGATGGTCCGCTCCGGCGACGAGCCGGACGCGATGTATGGCCTTGCCGCGGAGAAAGTCCGCCGCTCGGCCGATGGGCTCGTCTATCAATTCTTTATCCGCTCCGGCGCTAAATTCCACGACGGTTCGCCGCTCACGGCGCAGGATGTGGCTTTCTCGCTCAATATCTTGAAGGAGAAAGGCCATCCGCTGATCAGCCAGTTGCTGCGCGACTTTCTTGGCGCCAAGGCGGATGACGACGTCCGCGTCACGGTGAGCTTCGCGCCCAAGCGCGGCCGCGACGTGCCGCTCTTCGTTGCCGGCTTGCCGATTTTCTCCCGCGCCTATTACGCGACGCGGCCGTTCGATCAGTCGACTTTGGAGGTTCCGCTCGGCTGTGGGCCCTATAAAGTCGGGCGTTTCGAGCCTGGCCGCTACATCGAATATCAGCGGGTGGCGGACTGGTGGGGCGCCGGACTCTCGGTCGCCCGCGGACACAACAATTTCGATACGCTGCGGTTCGAATATTACCGCGATCGCGATGTTGGCTTCGAAGGTTTCTCCGCCCAGTCCTATCTGTTTCGCGAAGAGTTCACGTCGCGGTTCTGGGCGACCCGGTACGATTTTCCCGCCGTAAAAGACGGACGCGTCGTGCGCGACGAGATACCCGACGATACGCCGTCGGGCGCGCAAGGCTGGTTCATCAATACCAGGCGCCGGAAATTCGCAGATTCCCGCGTGCGCGGGGCGCTCAACAACGCCTTCGACTTCGAGTGGACCAACAAGACCATCATGTATGGGTCCTATAAGCGTACCGTTTCGGTGTTTCAGAACTCCGACATGATGGCGAGCGGGGCGCCCACAGCCGAGGAGACGGCGCTGCTCGAACCATTTCGCGCGCAATTGCCCGCGGAGGTGTTCGGCGAGCCTTATACGCCGCCGGTATCCGACGGATCCGGCGAAGATCGCGCCCTGTTGCGCAAAGCGGCGCAGCTTCTTGCCGACGCCGGGTGCCCGATCCAGAGCGGCAAACGCGTGCTGGCGGATGGGACGCCGTTCACGCTCGAATTTTTGATCGATGAGCCGTCATTCCAGCCGCATCACATGCCGTTCATAAGAAACCTCAAAGCGCTCGGCATTGACGCGAGCCTGCGCATCGTCGATCCGGTGCAATACCGGGCGCGGCGCGACGACTTCGATTTCGATATCACCATCGATCGCTTCAGCTTTTCCTCTACACCGGGGGACTCGCTGCGCTCGTTTTTCTCCTCTCAAGCCGCGGCGCTCAAAGGATCCAACAATCTCGCCGGCATTGCCGACCCGGCGGTCGATGCCTTGATCGAAACCATCATCGCCGCTGGCTCGCGCCCCGCGCTGGTCACCGCCTGCCGCGCATTGGACCGGGTCATCCGTTCCGGCCGTTACTGGATTTCCAACTGGTACAAGGCGTCGCACTGGATCGCCTATTGGGACGTGTTCGGCCGCCCGCCGGCGCAGCCGCGTTATTTTCGCGGCATTCCCGAAATTTGGTGGTATGACTCCGCCAAAGGGCCGAAAATCAAGCTTAGGGGCTAATCCCACGCCGTCGCCGCACTTGTCGCAATGTCCTATGCCTTTATGCTGCGCGTGAAGGAAACGCAAACGTCGCCAGGCGTTTACGATTGAGGTTACACCACCGGTTCGGGCCCCCAAGCGGAACAAGTTCCGGAATAGGTTCGCCAACGATCCACTAAAACGGTAATGACAGTACCGGCCCCATAAAACAGTCATGACCGCTTACATCGCCCGCCGTATCCTGTTCATGATCCCCACGATTTTCGGGATCATGCTGGTCTCGTTCGTGGTGGTGCAATTCGCCCCGGGCGGACCGGTGGAGCGCGTCATTGCCCAACTTTCGGGTTCCGATACCGGCGCCACGTCGCGCATTTCCGGCTCCGCCAGCGGCGATTTCAGCTCGCGCGGCGGCGCGGCCAGCGGCGCGGCGGCCGAGGTCAATTCCAAATATCGCGGCGCGCAGGGCCTCGACCCAGCCTTCATCAAGAGCCTCGAGAAACAGTTCGGCTTCGATAAGCCGGCCTACGAGCGCTTCTTCATCATGCTGTGGAATTATGTGCGCTTCGACTTCGGCAAGAGCTATTTCCGCGACGTCAGCGTGCTGCAACTGATCAAGGAGAAGCTGCCGGTCTCGATCTCGCTCGGAATCTGGATGACGCTGCTGAGCTATCTGATCTCGATTCCGCTCGGCATTCGCAAAGCGGTGAACGACGGCTCGCCGTTCGACATCTGGACGTCCGGCGTCATTATCGTCGGTTATGCTATTCCGGGTTTTTTGTTCGCGATCCTGCTCATCATCCTGTTTGCGGGCGGCTCGTTCTTCCAGCTCTTTCCGCTGCGCGGCCTGGTATCGGACGCCTGGTCGCAATTGCCATGGTGGCAAAAAATTCTCGATTACTTCTGGCATCTGATTCTGCCGATTACCTCCATGGGCCTGGCGGCGTTTGCGACGATAACGCTGCTGACCAAAAACTCGTTCTTGGAGGAGTTGCGCAAGCAATATGTGCTGACCGCCCGCGCCAAAGGCTGTTCCGAGCGCCAAGTGCTCTACGGCCATGTCTTCCGCAACGCGATGCTCCTGGTGATCGCCGGTTTTCCCGCGGCATTCGTATCGGCTTTTTTTGCAGGTTCATTGCTGATCGAGACGATCTTCTCGCTCGACGGGCTCGGCCTATTGAGCTTCGAGAGCGTGCTCAACCGCGATTATCCGGTGGTGTTCGCAAACCTGTACATTTTTGCCCTGGTCGGCTTGGTCGTTAACCTGATTTCAGACCTCACCTATACCTGGATCGATCCCCGCATCGATTTCGAGACGCGGGAGGTGTAGGTGGACATCAAGCTCGATGCCGAAGAAAAAATCAAAATTCCGCAAAGCGCATTTGACCGGGAAGAGCTGCGTCCGGATGTCGAGCCGGCCGGCCCGATGGGAGTCACCGGGCCGGCGCAAGGATTCGAATTTTCTCCGCTCAACGCCCGGCGCTGGCGCAATTTCAAGGCCAATCGGCGTGGTTATGTGTCGCTTTGGCTATTCCTTGTGCTGTTCGTCATCTCGCTGTTCGCCGAATTTATCGCCAACGATCGACCGCTATTCATTCACTTCGACGGCAAGACCTACTTCCCGGTTTTCGTGACCTATCCGGACACCGAATTCGGCGACACACTCGGTACTGCCGCGGACTATCGCGACCCCTACCTGCAGCGGTTTCTCGAGCAGCATAACGCCACCGTCATCTGGGCGCCGATCAGGTTTTCCTACCACACCATCAACGACCGGCCGCCCTCGGCGTTTCCGTCAAAGCCGACGTGGCTTCTCAATCAGCGCGATTGCGACTTCGCGGTTAAAAACGGCTACACACCATGCAGCTCGCTGGAAATGAACTGGCTGGGCACCGACGACCAGGGCCGCGACGTGCTGGCGCGGCTGATCTACGGTTTCCGCATCTCGGTGCTGTTCGGCTTGATCCTCACCATAGTCTCCTCGATTATCGGCATCGCCGCCGGCGCGGTGCAAGGCTATTTCGGCGGTTGGACTGATCTGTTGTTCCAGCGCTTCATCGAAATCTGGACGTCGGTCCCGGAGCTTTATCTGCTCTTGATTATTTCTTCGGTGCTGGTGCCCGGCTTTTTCGTGTTACTCGGCATTCTTTTGTTGTTCTCTTGGGTTCGCCTCGTCGGGTTGGTGCGCGCGGAATTCCTGCGCGGCCGCAATTTCGAATATATCCAGGCGGCACGCGCGCTCGGCGTCTCCAACCGAACCATCATGTTCCGTCATCTGTTGCCGAACGCCATGGTGGCGACGATGACGTTTCTGCCGTTCATCATGTCGTCCTCCGTCATGACGCTCACCGCGCTCGATTTTCTCGGTTTCGGCCTGCCGCCGGGCTCGCCTTCACTCGGCGAACTGCTGTCCCAAGGCAAGGCCAATGTGCACGCGCCCTGGCTCGGGCTGACCGGCTTCTTCACCGTCGCGCTGATGCTGTCGCTGTTGATCTTCGTCGGCGAAGCGGTGCGTGATGCATTCGATCCACGCAAGACCTTCGCATGACAGACGCTCTGCTCTCCGTCCGCGATCTTTCCGTCGCCTTCCGTTCCGGCGGCCGCGAGACGCTGGCCGTGGATCAGATCTCGTTCGAGATCGCCAAGGGCGAGACGCTGGCGCTGGTCGGCGAATCCGGATCGGGCAAGTCGGTCACCGCGCTGTCGATTCTGCGGCTCCTGCCCTATCCGGCGGCGCGCCATCCGTCCGGCGCCATCAATTTCAAGGGCACCGATCTTCTCAAACTCGACGGGCGCCAGATGCGCCACGTGCGCGGCGACGATATCAGCATCGTGTTCCAGGAGCCGATGACCTCGCTCAATCCGCTGCACACAATCGAAAAGCAGATCGGCGAGATTTTGCTCTTGCATCGCGGGCTGACCGGCGCCGCCGCGCGCGAGCGGACCATCGAGGTACTTACGCAAGTCGGTATTCCCGACCCGCAGACGCGGCTCAAAAGCTATCCGCATCAACTATCCGGCGGCCAGCGCCAGCGTGTGATGATCGCGATGGCGCTCGCCAACGAGCCGGACCTGTTGATCGCCGACGAACCCACCACCGCGCTCGATGTCACCGTGCAGGCACAGATCATCGCGCTGTTGAAGGATCTTCAGGCCCGGTTGCACATGTCATTGTTGTTCATCACCCACGATCTCGGCATCGTGCGCAAGATCGCGCAACGGGTTTGCGTGATGAAGGACGGCAAAATCGTCGAGCACGGCAGCGTCGCACAGGTTTTCGCCGCGCCGCAACATCCCTATACCCGCGCGCTCCTTGCCGCCGAACCAAAGCCCGATCCGGCGCCGCCGCAGCCCGATGCCCCGATCGTCATCGAGACCAAGGACTTGAAGGTCTGGTTTCCGATCACGAGCGGGCTCCTGCGCAAAGTGGTCGGCCACGTCAAAGCCTGCGATGGCCTGAGCATCGAGCTGCGCAAGGGCGAAACGCTCGGCGTCGTCGGCGAATCCGGATCGGGCAAATCGACGCTCGGCCGCGCGATCTTGCGGCTGATCTCGTCCGAAGGACTGATCGCCTTCATGGGTCACGATCTGCAGGGGCGGACGTTTAAGGAAATGCGTCCATTCCGCCGCAACATGCAGATCGTTTTTCAGGATCCTTATGGTTCGCTCTCGCCGCGCATGTCGGTCGCCGATATCATCAAGGAAGGCTTGAAAGTTCACCATCCGCGCATGACCGAAGACGAGCGCGACCGCCGCGTCATTCGAGCGCTCAACGATGTCGGTCTCGATCCCGAAACGCGGTTTCGCTTTCCGCACGAATTCTCCGGCGGCCAGCGGCAGCGGATCGCGGTGGCGCGCGCGATCGTGCTCGAGCCGAGCTTCATCGTGCTCGATGAGCCGACCAGCGCGCTTGATATGCTCATACAAGCGCAGATGGTCGATTTGTTACGCGACCTGCAGAAACGGCGCGACCTGACCTATCTGTTCATTTCCCACGATCTGCGCGTCGTCGCGGCGCTGGCGAGCCGATTGTTGGTCATGCGGCACGGCGTGATTGTCGAGTCCGGCGCCGCCGCCGACCTGTTCCGCAATCCGCAAACCGATTACACGCGCGCGCTGTTCGCCGCCGCGTTCAATCTCGAAACCGCGCCCGAGGGCGTGGTCGCGCAGTGATCTCGTGCATCGGACGGTGCCTCGGCCGCTCGTCCCCGCGAAAGGGGGACCCAGTAGTTTATACAAATGCCTGGCTGGATTCCAATTTGCGCGGGAATGAGCGGAGTTTATGCAACCTCACCCGCGCCCACGCTGGCGTCGCGCAAACACTGCTCGTGCCAGATACCGGGTATCCCCTCTAACTTATAAAGTTCATCGCCGCCGTGATAAAAGCCGACCGATTCGACGCGTGCGATCCGATCGGCATAGTCCAATTGCTCCGGTTGCAACTTGTTGTGATACGCCCAGGAACGCATGAACTCTTCCAGCGCCGAGCGAGAGGAAATTCTCACCCGCGAGCCTGCGGGATATTCGGCATTATAAGCGCCTCGTGACTTACCCATTGACGTCAACTTCCTAATTGCTGTCGCGATGGATGGATTTGCTCGCCGGATCTAAAACCCGAACAGCTTGGTCGGATTATCGACCAGCATGAGCTGACGCGTTTTGGCGTCGGGCGCGATCTCGGCGATCAGATCGACCAATTCGCCGTCGTTCGGCACGGCACTGTGGTTGGGATGCGGCCAGTCGGTGCCCCAAACCACGCGCTCGGGCGCATGCGCGGCGAGCGCGCGCGCGAACGGCACCGCGTCGGCGTAAGGATAATTCTGTTTGGTGATGCGATCGGTGCCTGAGAGCTTCACCCAGACATTGCCGCGGTCGAGGAGGCGCCGCAGCGTCGAGAACGCCGCGCCGTTGAGCCCTTCGGCGACATCGACGCGGCCGATATGGTCGATGACGACGGCGGCATCGACCGACGTGATGAAATCGTAGTGCTCGCGCACCCCCTGGCCGCCGAGATGCATGGCGATATGCCAGCCGTAGGGCGAGACCGCCTCGATAACGTTGCGCATGTCCGCGTAGGACATCGGCGCGCCAAGATGCGCGAAATGAAAATGCAGGCGGATACCGCGAACTCCGGCGTCGTCGAGCCGTTCGACCTCCTCAGCCGGCGTATCGGGCTTGAGCAAGGCAACGCCGCGATAGCGGCCGACACCGGCGGCGAGAAGATCGAGCAGCACGGCGTGATCGCTGCCGTGGCAGGTCGAGTGCACGAACACGCCGCGTTGAAAACCGAGAAAATCATGGAGCCGGAACAGATCCTCCTTGGGTGCATCGGCCGGCGTGAACGGCCGGTCCGGCGCGTAGGGGAATTTGTCATGCGGGCCGAACACATGAAAATGCGAATCGCAAGCGAGCGGCGGCAATTTCAATGCCGGTTTTTTCGGATTTGGATCCGGCGGCGCGATCGTGGGCGTGAGATCGTCGGGCTGAATGGTCATTGGATAGTCCTGTCAATGTAACCTAATCAATCGCAGCGCGCCGTCATGCCGCCGTCGACCACGATCTCGGTCCCGGTAATGAAGCGCGCTTCGTCGGAGGCCAGAAACAGCACCGCATGCGCGGTGTCGCGCCCGTCGCCCATGAAGCCGAGCGGAATCCGCGCCACGCGGGATTTCAGCAGCGCTTCGACGTCGCCGCCGGTGCGCTGCTTGGCGAGCCGCGCCTCGACCATCGGCGTGTGCATCTGACCCGGCACCACGGTGTTCACCCGGATGCGGTTTTTGGCGTATTGCACGGCGGTGACCCGTGAGAATTGAATCACGGCCGCCTTGGACGAGGCGTAGCCGATCTGCGGCGAGCCGGTATAGCGGGTGCCTGAAGTGGACGCGGTGTTGACGATGGCGCCGCCGCCTTGCGCGACCATCACCGGGATGACGTGGCGGCAGGTGAGAAACACGCTTTTAAGATTGTAGTCGATCTGCCGGTCGAAATTGTCTTCCGACATTTCGGCGACGCCGCCGGCCGCCGAGCCGCCGACATTGTTGACCAGAATATCGATGCGGCCAAATCGTTTGCGGCACGCCTCGGTCATGGCGGCGACCTGCGCATCTTCAAGCACGTCGCAGACATGGGTGGCGATTTCGCCGTCATTGCCGACGCGCTCAAGCGTCTCGGTCATCGATTCGGCGTTTTTGTCGACAGCGAAGATTTTGGCGCCCTCGCGCGCGAGCAAAACTGCGGCGGCGCGGCCATTGCCCCAGCCCGGGCCGACGCACCCCGCCCCGATAATCAGCGCAACCTTGCCCTCGACCCGTCCCGCCACCGGCAGTCCCTCGTTGTACGTCCCTCTTTGCGCGCGCGCGGATGGTAGAGCATGATGGGCAAAAGTGGAAACGCCTTCACTAAGAATCTGCAGCAAGCAGTGTTGGAGGGACCGATGCGGCGCCTATTCGCAATTGCGATCGTTGTCGCGGCGATAGCGGGCGTACTCCGCAGCGCGCCGGCGCAACAGATCTATCCGACCCGCACGGTCCGTCTCATTCTGCCGTTCGGCGCCGCGAGCGCCACCGACATCACCGCCCGGCTTTTGGCCGATCGCTTAACTGCGCGCTGGGGCAAGCCGGTCGTGGTTGAGAATCGCCCCGGCGGGGATGGTCTCGTGGCGCTCAACGCCTTCCTCGGCGCGCGCGACGATCACACGCTGTTCTTCGGCCCCGCCTCAACATTCCTCGTCCACCTCTATGACGAAGAGAAGCCGCCGTATGATCCGCGCGATGTCATGCCGATCGCCCAGATCTATGTCACCGTGCTGGCGATCTCAGTGCCGACCTCGCTCAATGTCGGCACGATGGACGAGCTGATCGCGCTGGCGCGCGCGCAGCCGGGCAAGCTCAACGCCGCCGCCGCCACCGGCAATTCCGACTTTCTGATTTTCGGTTTCATCAAATCCATGGGCCTGCAGATCGCGAAAGTGCCGTATCGCGACATCATGCAAGCGCCGAACGATCTCGCCGAGGACCGCATCCAGATCTTGTCGAGCTCGCTCGCGGTCGCCCAGCCGATGATGCGCGCCGGCCGCATCAAGGTTCTTGTGGTCACCAGCAAACAGCGCGCGCTCGGCGCCCCTGAGCTGCCGACCGCGGCCGAGGCCGGATACCCGGAGCTGACCATGGAGACCGCCGGCGGATTATTTGGACCCCCGCAAATGCCGCCGGAGTTGCGCGAGACTGTCGCCGGCGAATTGCGCAAAATCGCCGAGCAAGATCCCATTATCGGCCAGCGGCTCGCCGATACCGGGCAGATCATGACGCTGCGCGGACCTTCCGGCTTCGCCCGCAGCGTGGCGGAGCAAAACGACCAGCTCACCGCCATTGCCAAGATACTTGGCCTCAATGGCGCACAACCGCGCTAATCGGTCCGCCGGCCGAGGTCCGCTTTGCCACGGAGCGCGGACTTCAACTCGGGCATGGTCTGGATCGCGCGGCTCGGATAAATTTGAGCGAGCTTGGCGCGGAGGATCGAGCCAGCATGCGATTGCGTGACTGCCACAATTTTCATGACTTCCGCGAATTGGCGCGGCGACGGCTGCCGGGTCCGATCTTTAATTACATCGCCGGTGGGGCAGATGACGAAGCAACGCTGCGCCAGAACACGGCGAGCTTCGAACGTTGCGACCTGGTGCCCAATGTTCTCCGCGGCGTGGAAACGCTGGATCTTTCGGTCAGTGTCATGGGCCAAAAGCTGGCGATGCCAGTTTATTGCTCGCCGACGGCGCTGCAGCGGCTATTCCACCACGATGGCGAGCGCGCGGTGGCGGCAGCTGCAGCAAAATTTGGAACGATGTTTGGCGTGTCTTCGCTTGGCACGGTCAGTCTCGAGGAGTTGCGCAAGGCCTACGAC
>JBKPIZ010000178.1:0-6808 GCA_046730495.1 Pseudomonadota bacterium | reverse complement strand
CTTGGCGATGGCGAAACCGACGAACCCGAGTCGCTTGGCGCCATCTCACTCGCGGGCCGCGAACAGCTCGATAATTTGATCTTCGTCATCAATTGTAATTTGCAACGGCTTGACGGGCCGGTCCGGGGTAATGGCAAGATCATCCAGGAGCTTGAAGGCATGTTCCGCGGTGGCGGGTGGAACGTGATCAAGGTGTTGTGGGGCTCCGGTTGGGACCAGCTCCTTGCAAAGGATTCGAGCGGCCAATTGCGCAAACGCATGGAAGAGTGCGTTGACGGCGAATATCAGGATTTCAAGTCGAAGAATGGCGCCTATGTCCGCCAGCAATTCTTCAACAAATATCCTGAGACGGCAGCACTCGTAAAAGACCTGAGCGATGATGAGATTTGGGCCCTAAGGCGCGGCGGTCATGATCCAGAGAAGGTGTATGCGGCATACGCGGCGGCGGTGAAGCATACCGGGCAACCAACTGTCATTCTCGCCAAGACGGTCAAAGGCTACGGAATGGGCGAGGCCGGCGAAGGCCAGAACATCACCCATCAACAAAAGAAAATGGGCCTACAGGCGCTGCGCAAATTCCGCGATCGTTTCTCGATTCCTGTTTCCGATGCACAGATCGAGGAAATTCCCTTTCTCAAGCTCGACGATAAGGAACGGAGATATTTGGAGGAGCGCCGCCGTGCGCTCGGCGGTCCGCTGCCGCAGCGCCGAACCAAGTCAGTGTCGCTGGAAGTCCCGGAACTATCGGCGTTCAGCGCGCAACTCGCCAGCACGGAGGAACGTGAGATTTCGACCACGATGGCGTTCGTGCGCATCCTCAACACACTGCTGCGCGACAAGGCCATCGGCAAATACGTGGTGCCAATAGTACCCGACGAGTCACGCACTTTTGGCATGGAGGGAATGTTCCGTCAGTTCGGAATCTTCTCGCAGGTCGGTCAACTCTACAAGCCACAGGATGCTGACCAACTCATGTATTACCGGGAAGACCGCTCCGGGCAGATGCTGCAGGAGGGCATCAACGAGCCGGGCGCTATGTCCTCATGGATTGCGGCGGCAACATCGTACAGCACCAGCAATGTACCAATGATCCCATTCTACATCTATTATTCGATGTTCGGCTTCCAGCGGATCGGGGATCTGGCTTGGGCTGCGGGCGACATACGGGCGCGGGGATTTTTGCTCGGTGGCACCGCCGGTCGCACCACGCTCAATGGCGAGGGGTTGCAGCACGAAGATGGCCACAGCCATCTGCTTGCGGCAACTATTCCGAATTGCGTGTCGTATGATCCGACTTTTTCTTATGAAGTAGCGGTCATCATCCAAGACGGCTTACGCCGGATGATGAAAGACCAAGAAGACGTCTACTACTACATCACGTTGATGAATGAGAATTATCCGCATCCGGCGATGACCGCCGGTGCGGAAGACGGTATTCGCCGCGGAATGTATTTGTGGCGTGAAAGCACGGCGAAGAAAACCGGCACAGAGGTACAATTACTGGGTTCGGGCACCATTTTGCGGGAGGTAATCGCCGCGGCGGATCTGCTGGAACAGGATTTCGGCGTTGCTGCCGACATTTGGAGTTGTCCGAGTTTCACCGAGCTACGCCGCGATGGCATGGCAGCGGAACGCTGGAACCTGCTGCATCCGGAGCAAGCGCCGCGCAAAAGCTACGTTGAACAGTGTCTGGCGGGACGCAAGGGTCCTGTTATCGCATCGACTGACTATATGCGAGCGTTTGCCGAGCAGATTCGGCCCTACATACCGACGCGTTTTGTCTGCCTGGGGACCGACGGCTTTGGCCGCAGCGACTATCGCAAGGCGCTCCGAAGATTTTTCGAAGTTGATCGGCACTATGTAGCAGTTGCTGCGCTTAAGGCGCTCGCCGACGATGGTGCACTGCCGATCCAAAAGGTTACCGACGCAATTGCCAAATACGGACTCGATGTGGAGCGAGCGCCACCCTGGAAAACGTGAACTCGAAGGTACGACGTTGTCGCAAGATTGACTGCGACTGAGCTGTGCCTAGTCGGAGACGCCGAGTATGGGTCAGATTCAGGAAGTTACTGTTCCCGACATCGGGGATTTCAAAGACGTTCCGATTATCGAAATCGCGGTAAAGGTCGGTGAGCGCATCAAGGCCGAAGCGCCGCTCATCACCCTAGAGTCCGACAAGGCGTCGATGGAAGTACCTTCACCGGCCGCAGGCATCGTCAAATCCCTTGCGGTGAAGATCGGCGACAAAGTCAGCCAAGGCACACCGATCTTGTCGTTAGAGCTCGATGGCCCTGCTCCCAGTGCCGAGCAGGCGAAGCCGGCAGTGACCCCTCCGCCAGCCCCGACCAGCGCGCCAAGCGGCGTAGCCGAGGTGCGGGTGCCCGACATCGGTGATTTCAAGGACGTGCCGATCATCGAAGTTTCCGTGAAGCCTGGTGATCCGGTCAAAGCGGAACAGCCATTGATTACGCTCGAGTCCGATAAGGCTTCGATGGAAGTGCCGTCGCCGTTTGGTGGCACCGTTGCTGAGCTGAGAGTCAAAAAAGGAGATCGTGTCAGTGAGGGCGCGGTCATCCTCACTCTGATAACAGAAGGAGTGGTTACAGCTCCGGCGGCCAAAGCAGCGGCAGCGCCACCGATTTCACCGCCACCAGCCGCTGTGCCGCCAGCGGTTTCCAGGGATCGACCTTCGACCGCACCTACGTCCGCCGCGAGCATCCCTGAAGCGGCGTTCGATGTCCCGTATGCCGGACCCTCGGTGCGCAAGCTTGCGCGAGAGAGAGGGATAGATCTGCGTCAGCTCAAAGGCAGTGGTCGGCGCGGACGAATACTTCCAGAGGATGTAGTGAACTTCGGCGCAGCCGGCGCCGTTACGGCTGCGGCCCCGAGTCCGTTAACGCAAGGTGCGGGATTTGGTTTGTTGCCCTGGCCCAAAGTCGATTTCGCCAAGTTCGGCCCCATTGAAACGAAGCCACTTTCACGCATCAAAAAGATTTCTGGCCCAACGCTGCATCGCAACTGGGTCATGATTCCACATGTCACCAATCACGATGAGTGTGACATCACCGAACTTGAGGAGTTTCGCAAGCAGCTCAACAAGGAGAATGAGAAGTCGGGTGTGCGCGTCAGCATGCTCGCTTTCATGATCAAAGCGGCAGTCGCAACGCTCAAGAAGTTCCCAGAATTCAACTCGTCGCTCGAGGGCGACACTCTTGTTCTCAAAAAGTACTACCATATCGGTTTCGCTGCCGATACGCCGCAAGGTCTTGTCGTGCCAGTCATTCGCGATGCTGACAAAAAAGGCATAATCGACATCGCAAAGGAGATGGGCGATCGCGCCAAGCTCGCACGCGAAGGCAAGCTTAAGCCAGATCAGATGCAGGGTGGCACTTTCACAATATCCAGCCTTGGCGGGATCGGCGGCACCTATTTCACGCCGATAATCAACGCGCCTGAGGTCGCAATCATGGGTGCCTGCCGTTCGTTCGAAAAGCCGGTCTGGGACGGCAAGCAGTTCGTGCCACGGTTATATCAACCGCTTTCATTGTCGTGGGATCATCGAGTGATCGATGGCGCCGCAGCTGCACGGTTCAACACTCATTTCGGTAGTCTGCTCACCGATATGCGGCGAGCTCTCGTATAGGAAAAAAGATGCCGAGCTCTATCGAGATCAAAGTTCCGGACATCGGCGATTTTGAAAACGTTCCAGTGATCGACGTCCTGGTGCACCCCGGCGACAACGTCAAGACCGAGCAGCCGTTGATTACGCTCGAATCTGACAAAGCGTCGATGGATGTGCCGTCGCCCGTCGACGGCGTCGTGAAACAGTTGATGATCAAAGTCGGCGACAAGGTCTCCCAGGGAACGGTTATTCTCATCGCCGAAACCGAAGCAGCACCCGCCGGGATCGCTCCCAAGGAGAAGGTAAAAGAAAGCGGCTCACCTACTGGCGAAGGCGCGCCGACCGCCGACTATGGGGCACCCTCCGGGCTCTATGATGTGATCGATGTACGTGTGCCGGACATCGGCGACTTTAAGGACGTGCCGATCATCCAAGTAGTCGTGAAAAGCGGCGACAAGGTTAAGCCCGAAGATCCGCTGATCACGCTAGAATCTGACAAAGCATCGATGGAAGTGCCTTCACCAGTCGCTGGTACGGTGAAGGAGCTTAAAGTGAAAGTCGGTGACAAGGTCAGCGTCGGACACCTTATCCTGACGCTGGCAACCGGCCTAGGACTGGAAGCGCCGGCGGTGGCACCGCCCAAGACGGCAACAGCTGCTCGACATTCCGGCGACGTCGATGTTGAGTGCGAGATGCTAGTGCTTGGCGCTGGCCCAGGCGGCTATTCGGCGGCATTTCGTTCTGCCGATCTCGGCATGAACACGGTGCTGGTGGAGCGCTATCCGACGCTCGGCGGCGTCTGTCTCAATGTGGGCTGTATTCCCTCCAAGGCGCTCCTCCATACCGCTGCCGTGATAGATGAGGCGAAGGCGATGGCAGTTCACGGCATCGCTTTTACCGCGCCTCAGATCGACATTGCCAAACTGCGCACGCACAAAGAAAAAGTGGTCAGCAGATTGACGGGCGGCCTCGCGGCCATGGCCAAGGCACGCAAGGTCACAATCGTTCATGGCGTCGGAAAATTCCTCGATCCGTATCATCTTGAAGTGACCTCGAGGAACGATGGGGAACGCAAGGTCGTAAGATTTGAAAAAGCGATTATCGCGGCCGGCTCGGAAGCGATCAAACTGCCGTTCATGCCTGACGACCCGCGTGTGGTCGATTCTACGGGTGCACTCGAGCTGCCGCATATTCCGAAATCGATGTTGGTGATCGGCGGCGGCATCATCGGTCTAGAAATGGCAACCGTGTACTCAACGCTGGGTACGCGGATCGATGTTGTCGAGATGCTCGACGGTCTGATGACCGGCGCCGACCGCGATCTGGTGAAGGTATGGGAAAAGAAGAATGTCGGTCGCTTCAACAAGGTCATGCTCAAGACCAAGACCATGTCTGCAGAAGCAACGCCCGCCGGTATCCGCGTCAGTTTCGACGGAGAGAATGCGCCAGCCGAGCCGCAGCTCTACGACATGGTGTTGGTCGCGGTTGGCCGTGCCCCAAACGGCAGAGCGATCGAAGCGCAGAATGCTAGCATTGTGGTGAGCGACCGCGGCTTCATCCCTGTCGACAAACAAATGCGCACCAACAGTTCCCACATCTTCGCCATCGGCGATATCGTCGGCCAGCCGATGCTCGCCCACAAGGCGGTGCACGAGGCGCACGTGGCAGCCGAAACAGCAGCCGGCAAGAACAGCGTGTTCATTGCGCGGCAAATTCCCTCTGTCGCTTATACCGATCCTGAAGTCGCTTGGGCAGGGCTCACCGAAGAGCAATGCAAAGCGCAGGGGCTCAAATACGGCAAATCAGTATTTCCTTGGGCGGCGTCTGGCCGCGCTATCGCCAATGGCCGCGACGACGGTTTCACCAAGCTGCTATTCGATGATGCGAGCCATCGCATTCTTGGCGGTGGCATTGTCGGCACGCACGCCGGCGATCTGATTGGCGAAGTGTGCCTAGCGGTCGAGATGGGATGCGATCCGACCGACATCGGCAAGACCATCCATCCGCATCCGACTCTTTCTGAATCGATCGGCATGGCAGCCGAAGCCTTTGAAGGAGTGTGCACCGATCTACCGCCGATGAAAAAGAGCTAAGGCATTTCCGGGGCATTGCCCTGGTGTCGAACTAAGGTTGGGAGGATAGTAATGGAAGAACAGCTGCGAAGCGACGCGCTGGAATACCACCGCGTTCCAACCTTCGGAAAGATCTCTGTTACCCCGACTAAAAGCCTCGTCAATCAGCGCGACCTAGCGCTCGCTTACTCTCCTGGCGTTGCCTATGCATGCCTCGCGATCAAATCGGATCCGAGCGAGGCAGCAACCCTCACCTCCCGAGCAAATCTGGTTGCTGTAATCAGTAATGGCACCGCGGTACTCGGTCTCGGCGACATCGGTGCGCTTGCGGGCAAACCGGTGATGGAGGGTAAGGCATGCCTGTTCAAAAAGTTTGCCGGCATCGACGTTTTCGACATCGAGATTGCCGAGAAAGATCCAGACAAGTTTGTCGAGATCGTTGCAAGCCTCGAGCCGACCTTCGGCGGCATCAACCTGGAGGATATCAAGGCTCCGGAATGTTTTTTTATCGAGCGCGCGCTGCGGCAGCGCATGAAGATTCCCGTGTTCCACGACGACCAACACGGTACGGCGATCATCGCGGCTGCGGCGGTGCTCAACGGACTAAGGGTAGTCGGCAAAGACCTCCGCAAGATCAAGCTCGCCTGTTCGGGAGCGGGCGCAGCAGCGATCGCTTGTCTCGATCAACTCGTCAGCCTCGGACTAAATCCTGCGAATATCCTCGTCGCCGATGCCAAGGGTGTTGTGTACCAGGGCCGAGCCGAGGGTATGGATACGATCAAAGCGCGTT
This sequence comes from Pseudomonadota bacterium, assembly GCA_046730495.1. Lineage (GTDB taxonomy): Bacteria > Pseudomonadota > Alphaproteobacteria > Rhizobiales > Xanthobacteraceae > BOG-931. The sequence continues at coordinate 324 of JBKPIZ010000178.1, read as the reverse complement.
ATGCCCGCGACACCAGCGCTCGAAAGCTTGGGGACATTATCGATGGGGCCGACATTTTCCTTGGACTGTCGGCAGGTGGCGTGCTTACGCCCGACATGGTCAAGCGTATGGCAAAAGATCCTCTGATCCTGGCACTGGCCAACCCGACGCCGGAGATCATGCCGGAAGCAGCAAAAGCAGTGCGCCCAGACGCAATCATTGCTACCGGACGCTCGGATTACCCTAATCAGGTGAATAATGTCCTGTGCTTTCCATTCCTGTTCCGCGGCGCGCTTGATGTCGGCGCGACGGCAATAAACGAGGAGATGAAGGCGGCGGCAGTGC
>JBKPIZ010000177.1:0-5555 GCA_046730495.1 Pseudomonadota bacterium | reverse complement strand
AGCATGAACATCATGTAAGGCGTCGAGCCGTATTCGACCATGTAGCCGGCGACCAATTCCGATTCCGCCTCGACCAGATCGAATGGCGGTCGGTTGGTTTCGGCAAGCGCCGAGACGAAGAAGATGATCAGCATCGGAAACAGCGGCAGCCAGTACCAGCCGAGCAGTCCCCATCGCGAATTCTGCGCCTCGACGATGGCGGAAAGATTGAGCGAGCCGACGCAGAGCAGAACGGTGATGATCACAAAGCCAATCGAGACTTCATAAGAGACCATCTGCGCCGCCGAGCGCAGTGCGGCGAGAAATGGATATTTCGAGTTGGAAGCCCAGCCGGCCATGATGACGCCGTACACGCCGAGCGAGGAGATGGCGAAGATATAAAGTATGCCGACATTGATATTGGCGATGACCCAGCCGGCATTCACCGGAATGACCGCCCAGGCGGCGAGCGCGAGCACGCAGGTCACAAGCGGCGCCAGTAGAAAGACCCCTTTATTGGCGCCGGCGGGAATCACCGGCTCCTTGAGCACGAATTTGATCAGGTCGGCAAACGACTGAAACAGGCCCCAGGGCCCGACCACGTTAGGGCCGCGGCGGATCTGCACGGCTGCCCAGATTTTCCGATCGGCCAAGAGCACGTAGGCGACGACGATGAGCAGGACGACGAGCAGAAGAATGCTCTGCGCCACCATCAGCGCCAGCGGCCAAACGTAATCGGAAATAAATGCAGCCATACGAGCTTACTCCGCCGCTGTGGCCGCTGCGCGGCCTAGCGCCAGCGACGAGCATTCAGCCATGACCGGCGAGGCGCGGGTGATCGGATTGGTCAAATAGAAATCCTCGATACTCGATTTGAACGGCGCCTTGTCGGCGTTGCCGCCAAGCGCGGCAAGTTTGCGGATATCGGCGGAATCGGCCGGTGTGATTTGGCCAAGCCGCAGCAAATGCGGATGGGCAGCAAATAATGTCTGCCGCAGCGCCCGCAGCGAATCGTAGGGCAGCCGATGCTTGAGCACATCCGACAGCGCGCGCAAAATCGCCCAGTCCTCGCGCGCGTCGCCCGGCGGGAACGAGGCGCGCGTCGCCATCTGCACGCGGCCCTCGGTGTTGACGTAGATCGCAGACTTTTCGGGATAAGCGGCGCCCGGCAACACCACATCGGCCCGCGCAGCGCCGCGGTCGCCATGGGTGCCGATATAGGTGACGAAAGCGCCCGGGGCGATGTCGATCTCATCGACGCCGAGCAGGAACACAACATCGAGCGTTCCATAGGCCGCCATCTGCCGCGCGCTTAAGCCGCCCGGTCCCGGCACAAAACCGACATCGAACGCGCCGACCCGCGCGGCAGCGCTGTGCAAAACGCAGTAGCCGTTCCAGCCGTCTTTCACGGCGCCGAGCTCGACTGCGGCTTTGGCGGCGAGCGAAGCCACCGCGGCGCCATCGCCTCGCGCGAATGCGCCTGCGCCGACGATGATCATCGGTCGCTCGGCCTGGCGCATCGTTTCCGCGAAAGAATGCCGACCGATCGTGGCAAGCGTCTCGGGTCCCGCGCCGACATAATCATAAGCATAAGTCAGGTCAGCCTTCGGCCCGATGACGCCAATCGGGAATTTTCCGGCGCGCCAGCGCTTGCGGATGCGCGCATTGAGAATCGCGGCTTCTTTGCGCGGATTGGAGCCGACGATCAAAAGTGCGTCGGCACTGTCGATTCCGGTAATTCCGGCATTGAACAAATACGTGCTCCGACCCCAGGCCGGATCGAGCGCCGCGCCGTCTTGCCGGCAATCGAGATTGGCGACTTGCAGGCGCGTCATCAGATCTTTGAGTGCAAAAATCTCCTCGACCGCGGCGAGATCGCCGACGAGCGCACCGATGCGCTTCGGACTGGCTTTCGCGACTTTGGCGGCGATGGCGGCGAATGCCTCCCGCCAACTCGCCGGACGCAGCCGGCCGTTCTCGCGCAGATAGGGTTGATCCAGGCGCTGCACGCGCAAGCCATCGACGACATGGCGCGTCTTGTCGGAAATCCACTCGTCGTTGATGTCCTCATTGGTGCGCGGCAGGATGCGCATGACTTCGCGGCCGCGCGTGTCGACGCGGATGGCGCAACCGAGCGCATCCATCACGTCGATGGTTTCGGTCTTGGCCAGCTCCCACGGGCGGGCGACGAAGGCATAAGGCTTTGAGGTCAGCGCGCCGACCGGACAAATATCGACGACGTTGCCTTGCAACTCGGAACGCATGGCGGTTTCGAGATAGGTTGTGATCTCCATGTCCTCGCCACGGCCGATCGCGCCAAGCTCCGGCACGCCGGCGACCTCGGTGGCAAAGCGCACGCAGCGGGTGCATTGGATGCAGCGGTTCATCGATGTCTTGACCAAGGGGCCAAGATATTTGTCTTCGACAGCGCGCTTGTTCTCGATAAAGCGGGTCGAATCGATTCCATAGGCCATGGACTGATCCTGCAGATCGCACTCCCCGCCTTGATCGCAGATCGGGCAATCGAGCGGATGATTGATCAGCAGAAATTCCATCACGCCTTCGCGCGCCTTGCGTACCATTGGCGAGCGGGTCCGCACTTCCGGTGGCTCGCCTTTGGGTCCGGGCCGGCAATCGCGCACGCCCCAGGCGCAGCTCGCCACCGGCTTCGGCGAGCCGACCAATTCGACCATGCACATGCGGCAATTGCCGGCGATCGACAGGCGCTCGTGAAAGCAGAAGCGCGGAATTTCCGCACCCGCGGCCTCGCAAGCCTGGAGCAGCGTGTACTCCGGCGGAACGTCGATTTCCTTATTGTCGACGATCAGCTTGGTCATAGATGTTCTACTCCGCCGCCTCTGCGACCGCCGGGTCGAGCACGCCGCTTGAATCGGCATTCGCCGTATATTGATCGATGCGTTTCTCGATCTCGGGGCGGAAATGCCGTAACAGCCCTTGCACCGGCCAAGCGGCACCGTCGCCGAACGCGCAGATTGTATGGCCCTCGATCTGGGTGGTGACGTCCCACAGCAAGTCGATCTCGCGCTTATGCGCGCGGCCTTCGGCCATGCGCGTGAGCACGCGCCACATCCAGCCCATGCCCTCGCGGCATGGCGTACACTGGCCGCAGCTCTCGTGCTTGTAGAAGTAGGAGATGCGCGCCATCGCGCGCACGATGTCCGCACTCTTGTCCATCACGATCACGGCGGCGGTGCCGAGCGCGGATTTCTTTTCCCGGCAGCCATCGAAATCCATCAACAAAGTATCGGCCTGGTCGGCGCCGGCCGGAATCATCGGCATCGACGAGCCGCCCGGGATTACCGCGAGCAAATTGTTCCAGCCGCCGCGCACGCCGCCGGCGTGGCGTTCGATCAATTCGCGCAGCGGAATGCCCATCGCCTCTTCGACATTGCACGGCCGCTCGACATGGCCGGAAATGCAGTAAAGCTTCGTGCCGGTATTGTTGGGCCGGCCGATGCCGGCAAACCAGGCGGCGCCACGGCGCATGATGTCAGGCACCTGCGCGATGGTCTCGACATTGTTGACCGTCGTCGGACAGCCATAGAGGCCCATATTGGCCGGGAACGGCGGCTTGAGCCGCGGCATCCCCTTCTTGCCTTCGAGACTTTCGAGAAGCGCAGTTTCCTCGCCGCAGATATAGGCGCCGGCGCCGTGGTGCACGATGATGTCGAAGTCGAAGCCGTTGATGTTGTTCTTGCCGATGAGCTTTGCGTCATAGGCCTGCTGGATCGCAGCTTCGAGCCGCTCGCGTTCGCGAATGAATTCGCCGCGCACATAAATGTAGCAGGTGTTCGCCGCCATAGCGGCACCGGCGATCAGGCAACCTTCGACGAGAAGATGCGGATCGTGCCGCATGACCTCGCGGTCCTTGCAGGTGCCGGGTTCGGATTCGTCGGCATTGACCACGAGATAATGCGGACGGCCGTCGGACTGCTTGGGCATGAACGACCATTTCAGTCCGGTCGCGAATCCAGCACCGCCACGCCCGCGTTGCCCCGACGCCTTGACTTCGTTGATGATGGCATCGCGGCCGCGCGCCAGAATGTCCTTGGTGCCGTCCCAGGCGCCGCGGCGGCGCGCGCCATCGAGGCCCCAATCATGCTGGCCGTAGAGATTTTTGAAGATGCGGTCCTTGTCGGCGAGCATCAGTTGCGCCTCGGATCGGTTGCGTCGCCTTCCGGCGGTTTGGGTATCGGCGCGGCTTCAGAGCCTTTTCCGTTGCCAGCGAACAGCGCGGGATCAGTGAGCGTCGTCGGTCCGCCGATCGGTGCGGAATTGATCCGATCGACCTGCGGGCCGGGCTTCGGTTTCCGCCCCGCTGACAGGTCGTTGATGATCCGCGTCAATGATTCCGGCGTCAGGTCCTCGTAGTAATCGGCGTTGATCTGGGCCATCGGCGCATTCACGCAGGCGCCGAGACACTCGACCTCGATCCAGGAAAATGCGCCGTCGGCGGTGACGTGGTTCTCCTCGCCGATCATGCGGCGGCACACTTTTTTCAGGTCTTCCGATCCACGCAGCATGCACGGCGTGGTGCCGCAGAGCTGGACGTGAAAGCGGCCGACCGGCGCCAGATTGAACATCGTGTAAAAAGTGGCGACTTCGAGCACGCGGATCCTAGCCATGCCGAGCAAATCCGCCGTGGCTTCGATCGCCTTTTGCGGCAGCCAGCCGCCGCATTGCTCTTGCGCCCGCCACAATATCGGGATCACGGCGGATTGCTGACGGCTTTCAGGATACTTGCCAATCTGCGCTTTCGCCCAGGATAGGTTTTCAGGCGTAAAGGCAAAGCTCGCGGGCTGCTTTTCGGCCAATCGGCGCACGCTCATCGATCGACCTCGCCAAACACAATATCGATCGAACCGAGCACGGCCGAGACATCGGCCAGCATGTGGCCGCGGCAGAGAAAATCCATCGCCTGCAAATGCGCAAAGCCGGGCGAGCGAATCTTGCATTTGTACGGCTTGTTGGTGCCGTCGGCGATCAGATAGACGCCAAACTCGCCCTTCGGCGCTTCGACCGCGGCATAGACCTCACCGGCCGGCACCTTGAAGCCCTCGGTATAAAGCTTGAAATGATGGATCAGCGCTTCCATCGAGCGCTTCATTTCCTCGCGCCGCGGCGGCACGATCTTGTGATCGGCAACCGAAATCGGCCCCTGCCCCTCGCGCGAGTTCAGCTTTTCCAAGCACTGCTTCATGATCCGAATGGATTGGCGCATCTCCTCCATGCGGATGCAGTAGCGATCGTAATTGTCGCCGTTCTTGCCGATCGGAATATCGAACTCGAGCTCGGCGTAGTTTTCGTAGGGCTGCGCCTTGCGCAAATCCCAAACCGCGCCCGAGCCGCGCACCATCACGCCGGAAAATCCGCGCGCCCAGGCATCGGCAAGGCTGACCACGCCGATATCGACATTGCGCTGTTTGAAGATCCGGTTTTCCGTGAGGAGCTCTTCCAGATCGTCGCACACTTTGAGAAACGGAGCGCAAAACGCGTCGATATCGTCGATGAGTTTTTGCGGCAAATCCTGATGCACGCCGCCCGGCCGATAATAA
>JBKPIZ010000176.1:0-1396 GCA_046730495.1 Pseudomonadota bacterium | reverse complement strand
GTACTGCCGCGAGCGCCGGTGCTTCCCGGGTCAATTTTGGGCCGCTGTGAAGGTGCGTTGTACGTCGCGCGCACAAACGGGCTTTTGGCAGATTTTGTTGCAGAAGTCGGTGATGACAGGTACGTGGCGACCGGCGCGAACTTCTTTAAGTAGTCTCTGCCATCCACTCCCTAGCAAGGGATGGGCTAACACCACTGCCGCCGAGCTCGGCACTCTTTATGCAAAGCACGCCTCGGTGACCGGCGGTGGTCGGAGGAGGAGCTTTGCCAGTCTGCGAAGATTTTGCGCGATTGCCGCCATTGTGAACTCGAACTGGGCACCACATGGCCCACACAAGCGCAGACGACCGAGCCGAAAGATGCGCTTGAGATGTGCAAACAGCATCTCAACGCGTTTGCGATCACGGCGCGATCGTTCGAATGCTTCGGTCTTGGCCAGCGCTCGCGCCACGTCACGGGCCTCCTCGTAGATGCTGCGCTGGATTCTGCGCCACGGCACCTTTGGACAACAATGCGCCTTGAGGCGGCAGCTGCGGCAATCGCGTGTCTTGGCCCGGTAATACAGTGTCTCCCCATCGGTGGCGACCTTGCCAGTCGTGGTGAGAACCTTGCCGGCCGGACAAATGTAAACGTTGCGCTCCTTGTCGAAGCTGAAGTCTTCCCGACTGAAGGTTCCGTCTTCTCGCTTCGATTTGTCGATTACCGGGATGTGCGGAGCTATCTTAGCTTCGTTGACCAGCCAGTCGAGGTTGGCTCCAGAGCCATAGGCCGTATCGCCCGCGAGCCGTTCCGGCTTGATGTCGAAGCGCTGCTCGGTGCGTTCGATCATGGTCTTGGCCGCACCAACTTCGGCTTGACGGATGGCGCGTGACGCCTCGACGTCCATGATGATGCCGGACTTCACGTCAATCAGATAATTGTCAGAATAGGCAAAGAATGCCGGTCCGCGCAGGGCGCCCGTCCATTGCGCGGCGGGATCGGACGGCGAGACGAACTTTGGTGTCACGTCGCTGGCCGCTCCGAATGCCGCGTCATCAAGCGTGGCGAGATACTCTTTGGTCGCTCGGCTTACCGCTTGTGCGTCAAGCGCTTTGTTCCACCGTGGCCCGGGCGTTGATCGCTGCTTATTGGCGTCCGCAACAATCAGACTGGCATCCACCGCGAAGCCCTCGCCGCCGACTAGGCCAGCCCCGATGCACGCGCCCACAACACGCTCGAACACGCTACGGAAGATGCCGCTGTCGCGGAACCGCTCATTGCGAGCCTGTGAAAACGTCGAGTGATCAGGGATCTTGTCCTCAATCGAGAACCCGCAAAACCACCGATAGGCAAGGTTCACTCGCACATCACGGCACAGCGCCCGCTCCGAGCGGATCGCGAACACGTAGCCAATGATG
>JBKPIZ010000175.1:0-5536 GCA_046730495.1 Pseudomonadota bacterium | reverse complement strand
GCGCTGACCGCAGCGCTCGCCGAGGAAGTCGCCAAGGCCGGCATCCTGGTCAATGCGGTGGCGCCGTCGATCATGGACACTTCAGCCAATCGGCAGGCCATGCCTAAAGCCGATCACGCTTTGTGGCCAAAAGTCGAAGAGGTGGCGGCGACGATCGCGTTTCTCGCTTCGCCGGAGAACCACGTCACCCGCGGCGCCATCGTTCCGGTCTACGGCAAGTCGTAGGCCTGCCGCCTCAATATCCCGCCCACAAACCGGGCGTTGCCAGTTCGAGCAGGTGGCCGTCCGGATCGCGGAAATAAATGCTGTCGCCGCCGCGCGGCCAATGCGTGCGGCCTTCGATCGCGATCCCGGCCTCGGTGAGGCGATTTTCCCAAACCTGCCGTTCCCCCGCGGCGATGGAAAAAGCCACGTGCACCGGGCCATGTCCGTCATGCGGTGGAATGGTGCCGCCGGGAAGCTGCACGGTCTGCAGCGAGTGGCCACGCAGAAACAACAGCAGCACGCCGCGATGACCGACGTCGTAAGCGCAAAGCCGCGGATCGCGGTAAATGCTGTTCAGGCCGAGAACCTGTTCATAAAACGGACAGGCGCGCTCGAACGCCTCGACATAGAGAACGGTTTCCAACACGCCGAGGAGAGAAGGCATTGGCCGTTTCCGTTTCCCCATGCGGCAGTATCCAACGGCGCCGGCGTGACGGGAAACGATTCAACTATCCCGCGACCGGAACGATCTCGTGCTCCGGCATGGTCACCAGCCGGGTCACCGCGCTGGCGGCGACCACCGCGCGGTGCTGCGCATAGGCCTCGTGATTGCGCTCGATATAATCGAGGTCGTAGAGATAATTCACCATCAAGCCATAGGATTGTTTGAGCGCCCGCTCTGAGATGTCGGCGAGCCAATCAAGCCGCTCGAGCCGCGCGCCATTGCCGAGATGGAATCGCGCCACAGCATCGACCGGCAAGCTGCGGCCATTGCGGGCGCGCAGGTAATACCATGCCGCCGCACGCAGGAACGGCTCGCGCATGCGTTCGGCGATATCAGGCGCGCGCCACCAGCCTTCGCTGTCGAGTGGCGCAAGCGCTTTACGGTCGGCGTCGTCGATCGCGGCGGAAGCGCTTTTGGCACGCTCGCGGTTGAGCCATTCGGCGAAATTCGGCGCCGGCGACAGCGTCACAAACGTATCGACGCTCGGAATGTCGCGCGATACCTCCTCGACCACCTGCTTGATCAGAAAATGACCGAAGGTCACGCCGGTGAGGCCGCGCTGACAATTGGTGATCGAATAGAACACTGCGGTGGTCGCGCGTTTCGGTTCGACCGGATCGCGCTTATCGGAGAGGATCGGCGCGATCGCCCCGGGGATTGCGCGGGTCAGCGCCACTTCCACGAAGATCAACGGCTCATCGACGAGCGCCGGATGAAAGAAGGCATAGCAGCGGCGATCCGGCGGGTCGATGCGCCGGCGCAAATCGGCCCAGTCCCTGATCTCGTGCACCGCTTCATAGCGAATGATCTTTTCCAGAACCGATGCCGAAGTCGACCAATCGATGCGACGCAGGACCAGAAAGCCGCGATTGAACCATGACGAGAACAAATGGACGAAATCGTTATCGACAACTGCGAGATCGTCGCGATGATCCATGGCATCAAGCAGCTGTTCGCGCATGCGCACCAGCGCCGCGGTACCGCCGGGCGCGAGGTTGAGCCGGCGAAACAATTCGAGCCGCCGCGGTTCGCTGGCAGCGTGAAGATCGGCCGCGGTTGCATCCGACGGCGATTGCCGCCAGGCGGCGATGGCGCGATCGATCCGCGGCTGATCGTGACCGAAGGTTCGGGCCAGCGATTCGAAGAAGGCAATGCGCGGCCCAGTCGTCAGCTCGGCGTAACGCGTCAGAATTTCCTGCGCCAGCGCGACTCCGGACGCCTCGCCGCGGCCGGACAGCAAATCCTCGCACAATTCGATCAGGCCAGCCGAACGTTCATGCGCCGGTTCACGCCGCTCGCGCTTGATCAGGGCGCGACTGCGGTCGGCGATGCTTTGCAGCATTTCGCTGAAGAAGGTGGTGTTCACCGCGTCATTCCGTCCGGCAAGACTTAGCTAATGCTGCGACACTCTTATAACAAGCTGGTTAAAGCCCTGTAGACAAAGTGGCGCTGCTTGGGCAGTTAAACCCGGCGCGGCTTTGACCGCGCAGGCTTTTCGGAGTTAATCATGCCGGGCCCCTTGGCTGGATTGCGCGTCCTCGAACTTGCCCGCATTTTAGCCGGCCCCTGGGCCGGACAGATCCTCGCCGACCTCGGCGCCGACGTCATCAAGGTCGAACGCACGGGTGCAGGCGACGATACCCGGGCCTGGGGTCCGCCCTTCGTACCCGCGGCCGATGGCGGCCACCTCGATGCGGCCTATTTTCATTGCACCAACCGCGGCAAGCGCTCGATCGAATTGGATTTCACCACCGCCGAGGGCCAGCGGCTCGTCAAGAAGCTCGCCGCGCGCTCCGATGTGCTGATCGAGAATTTCAAGGTCGGCGGCCTGGTCAAATTCGGTCTCGACTACAAAAGCCTCGGCCCGGCCAATCCGCGATTGGTCTATTGCTCGGTGACCGGTTTCGGCCAGACCGGGCCATCCGCCGCGCGCGCGGGTTACGACCTGATGGCGCAGGGCATCGGCGGCATCATGGGCATGACCGGCGCGGCCGACGGCCCGCCGACCCGCGTCGGCGTGCCGATTTCCGATATCTTCTCCGGCGTCTATGCCACGATCGGCATTCTTGCGGCTTTGGTGCGGCGCGAGCGAACCGGGCACGGCGGTTACGTCGATGCGGCGCTGGTCGATTCCACAGTCGGTACGCTTGCTTTCCAGGCGCTCAACTATCTCGTCTCGGGAGAACTTCCTAAGCGCATCGGCAATGCGCATCCGAACCTCGTTCCTTATCAGGAGTTCCCGGTTGCCGACGGCCGCGTCATCATCGCCACCGGCAATGACGCGCAATTCGTCAAGCTGTGCGGCATTCTCGGCGCGCCGGAGCTCGCTCAAGCCGAGGCCTACAAGGACAATAAAGGCCGGGTCGAGCATCGCGCGGAACTGGTCGGCAAATTGTGCGCGCTCACCTCGCGGTCCAAGCGCGAAGATCTTCTGGACAAGCTGGAAGCCGCCGGCATACCGGCGGGTCCGATCAACGATCTGCAACAGGTGTTCGCCGACCCGCAGGTCGTCCATCGTGGCATGCGGCTCGAACTGAAAAGCCCGGCGGCAAAGGGCGGCGTCATTCCCGGCATCCGCACGCCGATCATGCTGGACGGGACGCCGATGGCGTCGGAGCGGCCATCGCCGCGGTTAGGTGAACACACCGCTGAGATTTTGCGCGAGATCGGCGAAGCACCGTCCAACTAAGGCGGTCCATTCAACCCACCCCGCGCACCTGCGGTGCGCGACTCCCGTTCGGCCTTGGCGCCGCTTAGTTGAGCACCCCCGCATAACTGCGCTCAGTCCACGGGATCACCGGTGGCCCCAACACATTGGTTACGCCCGCCCACACCGCAGTAAACCGCGCATCGAACGATGTGTCATCTGCAAGCTTCGGCGACTGCGGTTTGGGTTTGATCGGCGCAAGCGATGGTTTGAGTTTGATCGGTGGAAGCGATACATGTTCTGATTCTGCATAGGCCATTTCAATCGGCCTATCCTGACGCAAATAGGCGAGGATCTGTTCCTGTGCGTCTGACCGCATCGGCAGCGTGATATGCAAGCCGCCCATCGCCAAATTCTGCGCCTGTGGACACGACAGCGCCCCACCACCCAGACCGAAGTCACCGGTATGCAAATCAAGATAACGCACACCGGGCACGCAGTGAAACAGTACAGAGGTTCGTGGAGGGTCCACGGCGATGATCGTCAGGCGGGGGTTATAGCGCGCAAGGTCACGCGCATCGCGCAAGGCGTCGATAGCTCCCTGACTGTGACCAATGACGGCATCCCAGTATTGGTCTTTGTAGAACCCATCATTCAGATGGGTGATCATGGTCACTTCGTAGCCTTCATCCGTCAGTCGAGATTTCAATAATGACATCGGAGAGATGCCGGGAACGTAGTCCATCAAGCCACGGATCAGTAAAATCCGTTGACCCGCCATTGCCGGTTGGCACATGAGCAGTAATACAAGCAGCCCGATTCTAAGCTTCACTGGTCCCCGCTCGGCCACCCCTCCTCACGGAAATGGCCCGCATCCCTGCACCCGTCCCAAAGGGATTGAGCAGGCTTTTGGAACGAAATGTTGGTTTTTTGGCGCCCGCATTGTGGATAGCCCTTCTCATTCCCTGCCATCGATTCCAGGCGAACCTGAGAATGACAAAGGCTATTACGACGTTCGGCGCTTATTCAGATCGCGACCAAGATTTTTCCGCGAAAGGCGTTCGCTAGGCGCCATATTCCCAGCGCATTGATGGCACTTTGATCTGAGAGATATGAACTAACAAAAACCCTGAGGTTTCACGGTTTCCCGAGAAAATGCGATGAAATGGCCAGCTATCAGCGTAGTTGCGACGCTCGCATCAGCCACTGTTCAGTCGGTCGCAGTAGCAAACACTCTTTCCAAGGATATTGCCTGGTGGATCGAGGCAATTCCGATTCAGACTTTAACCATCTCGGATCAACAATTTCTCAACGGCGACGCTACAGGAAGGCCTGCAACCATCGCCGGAGTCTTGAGAATTGCCCAAGGCTCCGGGCGCCTTCCGCTGGTCATCCTCATGCACGGTTCGGGCGGTTTTGAGGTGAACGCCGATCTATGGACAAGGCAGTTTGGATCGTTGGGTATATCCACATTCGCACTTGATTCATTTTCTGGACGAGGAATCGCAAGCACCGTCGTTGATCAGTCGCAGCTTGGGCGACTAAACATGATTCTCGACCTGTATCGCAGTCTTGCTGTACTAGCCACGCATCCGTTGGTGGATCCGAACCGAATTGCTGTCATGGGATTCTCGCGCGGCGGACAAGCGGCCCTGTATGCGACGCTCAAGAGGTTCCAAAGCATGTGGAACACAAGCCGGATCGATCCAGCAGCCTATATTGCGCTCTATCCACAATGCAATACGACTTACATCAACGATACTGACGTCACCGATCATCCAATACGCATCTTTCACGGAATATTAGACGATTATGTCGCGATCGCTCCCTGTCGAGCCTATTTCGATCGACTCAAACAGGTGGGCAAGGACGTTCAAATGACTGAGTACCCTGATACGTGGCACGCATTTGACTATCCCTCGCTTACATCCAGCCCCACGGTGGTTCATAATGGACAGACGACGAATTGCGTGTTGATGGAAGAAACAGCCGGGACGATCGTCAACACTGCGACCAATAAGCCTTTCACGTACGCAGATGATTGCGTCGGAGCAAACCCTCATGTGGCTTATTCCCCCAAGGCGACGAACGCAACGGAAGAGACTGTCAGGGCGTTGCTGAAAAAAGTTTTTGAATTGGAGTGAAACTGATTGGCAATGCGCGTGACGCGCAGGCAAAAA
>JBKPIZ010000174.1:0-4770 GCA_046730495.1 Pseudomonadota bacterium | reverse complement strand
AGATCTACACAATAGAGCAATCGTCGGCAGCGTCAGATGTGTATAAGAGACAGGGCATAGAACTGGTCGACGAGCGCGGTTACGGGCAGCCTGGCTCCGCTCTTGTTGGCCTCGGCAAAACAGATACCGAGGTCCTTGCGCATCCAATCCACCGCGAAGCCGAAATCGAATTTCCCCGCCGCCATGGTCTTATAGCGGTTCTCCATTTGCCAGGATTGCGCCGCGCCTTTGGAGATCGTGGCGATCAGTTTTTCGACGTCGAGGCCGGCGCGCATTGCGAAATGCAAGGCTTCCGACAGCCCCTGCACCAATCCGGCGATGCAAATTTGGTTCGCCATTTTGGCAAGCTGTCCCGAGCCCGGCGCACCCATCAGGTTGCAGGCGCGCGCATAGGCGGCGATCACTTTCTCAGCGCGTCCGAACGGGCCCTCATCGCCGCCGCACATTACCGTGAGCACGCCATTCTCAGCGCCGGCCTGGCCGCCCGAAACCGGTGCGTCGATAAAATCGCAGCCGCGGTTTTTGGCTTCGGCGTAAAGCTCGCGCGCGATTTCAGCGGAAGCCGTGGTGTGGTCGACCACGATTGCGCTTTTGCGCACGCCGGCGAACACGCCGTCCTTGCCGAGCATGACCTCGCGCAGATCGTTGTCGTTGCCGACGCAGGCCATGACGAAGTCCTGCCCGTCGGCCGCCTGCCGCGGCGTGGGTGCGCTTTTGCCGCCGTACTGCGAGACCCATTTTTCGGCTTTGGCCGCGGTGCGATTGTGAACCGTGACCTCGTGGCCGCCCTTCGCCCTGAGATGTCCCGCCATCGGGTAACCCATGACTCCGAGCCCGACGAATGCGACCTTTGCCATGCTTCTTCTCCAAAAAGATGCTGCCTCATTCCGTCACCCTGAGGCGGCCGCCAACGGGTCCGGCCCGAAGTGGCCGGCCCGATGACAAGCTCAGCGGCCCGCGAGGGGCGACAGCCCCGGATCATCCTTCGAGGCTCACTGCACTCCACCTCAGGATGACGGATGTACATTGCTCATGGCCCGGCCGGTGGCGGCGCGTCAACACCGATTGACGAGATTGACCGCAGCGCCGACTGGCCTATTTAGAGGGCGAATCTTGCCGGTGATCCCGATATGAGCACCTCGAAGGACAACGTTCTTGCAGCGCTCGGTCAGATTGCGAGCCCCGAGGGCGTGCCGCTGCCGTCGACCGGCAAGCTTTCGGACATCCTTGTCGCCGACGGTAAAGTGTTCTTCTCGATTACGGTCGATGCCGGCGCCGTTCAGGCTTGGGAAGCCATTCGCGAGCGCGCACAAAAGGCTGTTGCGGCTCTGCCGGGCGTGCAGTCGGTGATGGTGGCGCTCACAGCGGAGCGCGCCGGCGGATCGGCTCGCGGCGCGCCACCGCGCCCGCAGCCCTCGCCAGCGGCGCGACCGCGTCCAGGCGTGTCACCAGGCGGTCCGGCGGCGCCAGCGCCGGCGGGCATCCCCGGAGTGGCGGCCATCATCGCGGTCGCCTCCGGCAAAGGCGGCGTCGGCAAGTCGACCACCGCCGTCAATCTTGCGCTGGCTCTGCGCGAGCTCGGACTGAAGGTCGGCATTCTCGATGCCGACATCTACGGACCGTCGATGCCGAAACTGCTTGCCATCCGCGAGCGGCCGCAGGCCATCGGCGGCAATCGGCTCCGCCCGATCGAGCGCTTCGGCATGCCGGTGATGTCGATCGGCTTCCTCATCGAAGAGGAGACGCCGATGATCTGGCGCGGGCCGATGGTGATGTCGGCGCTGACGCAGATGCTGCGCGAGGTGGAATGGGGCGCACTCGATGTCATGGTTGTCGACATGCCGCCAGGCACCGGCGATGCGCAGCTCACGATGGCCCAGCAGGTGCCGCTTAAAGGCGCGGTGATCGTTTCGACGCCGCAGGATCTCGCCTTAATAGACGCCCGGCGCGGCATCGCTATGTTTCGCCGCGTCAACGTGCCGGTGCTCGGCATTGTCGAAAACATGAGCACATTCGTCTGCCCGCAATGCGGCACGCGTTCGGACATTTTCGGTCACGGTGGGGCGCGGCGCGAAGCCGAGCGGCTTGGCGTTCCGTTCCTGGGCGAGGTGCCGCTGGATATCGCGATCCGGGAAAAATCGGATAGCGGTTCGCCGGTCGTGGCGACTGCGCCGGACGGCCCGCACGCCAAATACTACCGCGACATCGCGATGCGCGTGCGCGACGGCCTTGCCGCGTCAAGCCGCCCTGCGCCGAAGATCGTCATCGAGGCATAACGCCGACGCTTCGCGTTGCGCGCGAGCGAAAATAAGCCTTGGCATTTTCGTGCACGCGATCGGACACCAAAAGCTCGGCCACGGGCCACCACCGCAGTTCGCTGTGCTGATCGTCCGGTCGCGGCGCAGCGACGCTCGGCCATCTGAATTCATAGCCGAGCACGACGTAATGCGTGCCGTATCCGCCGTTGCCGGAACGGTTGTTGTCGTAGAAGTGCTCGAACACGCCGATCAGCCGGGCATCATCAAAGCTTGCGGCGTGATCGGTCTCGGTCTTCGCCAGCCGCGCGAACGCGTCGGCTAAGCGCTCGTTTTTCAGGATCATGCCACCGGGAACGAAATAACAGCCCTTGGCTGGCTCGTTCTTGCGCAGACCAAGCAGCACTTCGTCGCGCGCATTGCGGATGATCAGATCAATGGCAATAAGCGGCGCGAGACGGATGACCGTATCCACCTCGGCGTGACTGAGGAAGCGCGGCGGCAAGGTTGCTGTCATAATGCCCGCTCTCATAGAGGGCCGTCGGCGGCAGCGCTAGTAGCGGCTTGTTTACGGGACGAGCTAACTGCATGCCGGACCGTCTGCCGTTCCCGAATGTCGGCCGGCAGAAGCGGAATTGTTAGGTCCCCCCATTCTCTCGCTGACACTGGTGCTTGGGACCAAAGCGTCTTCGGCGGCATCGCCGTTTCGGCGTTTGCCACCTTTTGGTGCGACGCGACCAGCGAGGTTTAGCCACGCTTCGGCAATGAGAATAAGACGCGTTTTGTCGGCGACCACGTCGGTCCGTTTTGCCAAATCAAGGCACGCGGCCGCCAATCGCCGGTACTCGAATTCCCGGACGCAATCCACTTTTGGAGACTTGCAAAACTGCGAGATGAGTTCCGGAAAACGCCAAAGCGCGTGCGCGGGTCCCACGCCGGCGACGGTATCAACGCAGCCGTGCGCGAAAAATTTTCGCCGAACATGAGCTGCTTGCAAATCGTGTTGGCCGCCGGCAAAAAAAGAGGCCGCCAAACGAGGCGGCCTCCGAATGTTAGCACCGAACTGTTAGCGCCACCGTCCGTAGTAGCCGGCCGGAGGTCCGTACAAGTCCCACGGACCATGGCGGTAGGGCTTACAAACGCCGCCCTGAACGGTCCAATCGTACGGGCAACCGTTCCAGCTTCCACCGCCGTAGTTGTAATAGCGGTGATGGCGACCGTACCAATCCGCGGCGGCTGGAACCGCCGTGCCGACTGCGATGGTGCCGATAAGCCCCAATGCCGCAGCCGTAATGGCTAAGGTTCGCATGTGCGCTCCTCTTTTTCTTAGGCAGGATAACGCGCGAGGATGGGGTAGGGTTCCGGCCTAGTCTTTTGAAAATACTGACAAATTGTTCATTTTGAATCGCGCGCCTAGCGGGCCTAACGCTGCCAGGAACCGTTTTTTGACAGAGCGCAAAGACAAAGAAAGCTCAGCGCATCGACCGTTGTTCCGCGCCCGCCGTGACATCGAGTTCCTCGGCCTGGCGCTGAAACTCTTCGGCGAGCTCCATCAGCTCTCCGCGCGCCGGATTGTTCCACGACAGGCCCTTCGCCAGCCGCAGACAGGTTTCGGCTTTATCCCGGAAATATGTCGCGTCCATTGTGCATCCCCGTGCGTACACGGCCACTCGTACTCGGCCATTGGCTCGCGTCTGATTGGGCTAAAGGTACGCAGGAGCACGCATCCCGCCGTGACCGGGATCACAGATTGTCGCGCAGCCGTTTTCACAAGATTGGGAGCGCTAATGCGGCGGCTATTCCACGCTTATTTGTTGGAATGCGGCGAATCGTGAGCGTGGATGAAAGAGGCCGCCAACTGAGGCGGCCTACCAGCACGTCAATTGCAGGACGCGGCGTCCGGCGCGAAATAGCGTCAGGACCGGCAGAGGCCACAAGGCCCGCGGAGCCAATGCAGCGTCCAGTAGCGCGTGTTGGGGCTCATGGTTTGGGATGTAGTTTAGGACACGCGCAGGTTCAAATCAGGACAAAGCGGATGGGATTAGGACACACCCACTACTCTTGGTGCTGCCCGGAAACCGGCCATTACCGCGGCCTATGCCGTATTAGTTTCTTGCTTCTCAATACTGTCAGCAGCTGCTGCGGCAAAAATCCAATCGCAGGCGAGATCGAGAAGTAATCTTCTACCCTCGTCTGCGGGGGTTTCGCCTGCCCACTTGGTGCACTCGCGGGCAAATTGCCGATATTCGCGGGATGTAGCCATGGTGAGAACTCCACTGCACTGACTTCCTCATGACCTAACTCTTAAGGCCGGCTACGTCTGTTCCGAAAGGAACATCATGGACTCAAAAGGGGCCACCGTGTTTTTCAAAAGGGGCCAGCGGACATGGAAAGGGGCCAGTACCCGCGATGAATACGAGGGCGAATGGGAAACGGCATTCCGGCACAAGTACGAGCGCCAAATGATCGATATTTTGGACGCCCATTTCTACGTCGGGACCGTGCATCGCTACTC
>JBKPIZ010000173.1:0-16556 GCA_046730495.1 Pseudomonadota bacterium | reverse complement strand
ATGCTGGCGACCGAGACCGGGCTCGAGATCGGCGACTTCCGCAAGATCGTGCACACGGTGCAAAAGGGCGAGCGCGAGGCGCTCCAGGCGAAAAAGGAGATGGTGGAAGCGAACCTCCGCCTCGTCATCTCGATCGCAAAGAAATACACCAACCGCGGCCTGCAATTCCTCGATCTGATCCAGGAAGGCAACATCGGCCTGATGAAGGCGGTCGACAAGTTCGAGTATCGGCGCGGCTACAAGTTTGCGACCTACGCCACCTGGTGGATCCGGCAGGCGGTCAGCCGCTCGCTCTCGGATCAGTCGCGCACCATTCGTGTGCCCGTTCACATGATTGAGGTGGTCAACAAGGTCGTGCGAACGAGTCGGCAGATGTTCAATGAGATCGGCCGCGAGCCGACGCCGGAGGAGCTTGCCAAGAAGCTCCATATGCCGCTCGAAAAGGTACGCAAGACGCTGAAGATCACCAAGGAACCGCTCTCGCTTGAAACACCGATCGGCGAGGAGGACGATGCCCGCCTCGGCGACCTAATCGAGGACAAGAACGCCATTTTGCCGATTGACGCCATGATCCAGTCGAATCTGCGCGAGACCACGACGCGGATCCTGGCGTCACTAACGCCACGCGAGGAGCGCATCGTACGCATGCGCTTTGGTCTCGGCATGAACAGCGACCACACGCTGGAGGAAGTTGGCCAACAGTTTTCGGTGACGCGCGAGCGGATACGACAGATCGAGGCCAAAGCGATCCGAAAGCTCAAGCACCCAAGCCGATCGAGGGTGCTCAGGAGCTTCCTCGATAATTGATTTTGCCAAGAAGCAAGACTCGGTCTACCGGGACACCAAGTAGCGGGCCTTTCTACATCATCGGCCGTATGCGCACAGTGAACCCATGGTCATCTTCAAATGTCCCCATTGTCGGACAGAATATGAGATGACGACGGCTCATCTGTCGTTCAAGCAGCGCAGTTACGCCAAGTGCCAAGTTTGTAACCAAACCATGTACAGCTGGAATTCCCGAAACGTGCCCATCTTCACGCCCATGAATGCGTCCAACGGCGAGAGGTCTGACATCCAACCGTAGCTCGAGTTCGGGATTGTTGCGCCACTTCGGCGCGGTTGTTAGTCAGGGAACTCGGTCAACAACTGCTTTAGGGCTGCTTTTCCCGCTCGGTTAGCGGCCTCAACGGTTTCATAAAGGACCGATGAACATTCTATCGGGCTCGTTCGACCAGCCCGATAGATCTCCCATCTCCAAGGTTTCGGAGGCGGTGCGCGCCTCTTAACAACGACCGAAAAGTCGGTTGAATCGAAGAGAATGCTCATAGCTTGCAGTGTGAGCACCGCAGCAGCCGAATGCTAGCGGCCTCAAGCCGCCCGATTTCAAACTGTATCGACGAGCGGACAGCCTCGGATTATCGGTGGATATTCGACGCTAGAGACCGATCGCGGTCCTTGTCGTTCCAGGGCGCGACCCGTATTGTGCGCGGTCAACATTGGAGACGGCAATGCCTACGGGTACCGTGAAGTGGTTCAATCCGACAAAGGGATATGGATTTATTCAGCCTTCAGGCGGCGGTGGCAAAGATGTGTTCGTCCACATCTCGGCTGTTGAGCGGGCCGGGCTGCGTTCACTCAACGAGGGACAAACCGTCGAGTACGAGATTGAGAGCAATCGAGGCAAAGAGTCCGCGACCAATCTCAGGGTTAAGTAGCGGCATATCGGTGTTATCGGCGGCGCTGCAGGTCGCACTGTCGGCGACGACTATATCAGCCGAAATCGATTCAGCTTTCAGCCAATTTTCGCATGCGACGGCGCCGCGGGTAACTGGTGCTGTCGTATAGCCGCCGGATGTCGTCGCCGTTGAAGCGCTCTTCCCCCACCCGCATCCATGCGCCAAGCGTGCGAATCGCTGGGAACTCTTCGATGGCGAAGCGAATTGCCTCTGCTGCGGTAGCGAAGCGACGGTAACTGGGCAACTGACGCGCACCACGCTTGCGTTTTGGGATGAATAGTTCTGCTGATGCGGTGTAATCGAACGTCATTAGTTTCAACCGGATTATGTGGTGCGATTTAGCTAGCTCCGTCGCGTCTATGAGTACACGTCCTAAGCGCTTGAATGCCGGCATCACGTCTTTGGCAAACCAGCGCAGCTGTTCTTTGAATTCCGCGGGCGGCAGTCCCTCGGCCCAATGAATCATAAAACTATCAAGCCCGGGATATTTCGCTTCGATCGACTTGATGCCCGCAATTACCTCGCTCGGCGTTCCACAGAACCAGGCCTTCTGATTGACGCCATCGCGCAGCGACGGGGTGCGCGCAGGCGCGCCCGGTGAGCCCCAGGTTCGGCCCTGTTCGTCGGCGTAACGCACAAAGCCGAACGGCGCGAACCATTTGAATCGTTCGTCGTGCGCAGGTTCAAGCCGGCGAATAGCTTCCTCGCGGCTGTCGGCCAGATAGACGCCGGCACCCCAGATCATGTCTTGGCCGAGTTGTTTGTCTTGGCCGCGCTTGAGACAGGCCGCATGATAGGCGCGGACAACATCATCGAGGATTTTTTCGCCATTGAGCGTGACCATGGCTTTGAGGCCGTATTGCGCCATGAGCTCGATGGTCTTGCCGCTGGCGATCGGCATCCAAACCTCGACCGGCAGATGCTTCGGCCGCGGCACCATCGTAATGTCCTTGAGCTGATAACCGCGATAGTCGACTGGCGGCGGACACTCGTAGTACTTGCCCTTGAAGTGAAACGATGGCTCGTTGAAACAGCTCAGCAACAGCCGAAGCTGTTCCTCAAACAATTCGCGGTTTTTTTCGGCATCGAGAAGCGGAGCGCCGAATGTCTCGACCTCGCGCGTATGGTAGCCGCGGCCGACTCCCATGATGACGCGGCCGTCGGTGACAATGTCAGCCATGGCGTAATCTTCAGCCAGCCGGATTGGATGCCACATCGGCAAAACGTTAAAGGCGCAACCGAATTTCAGGCGTTTGGTCTGGGTGGCGAGCCACAGACCGAGCTGGATCAGATTCGGGAAGACCTCATAACCTTCGCGCTGAAAATGGTGCTCGGCCGTCCACAGCACGTCGAAACCGAGTTCATCCATGAGCTGTGCGACCTCGCGCGCCGTGTTGAAAGCTTCGCGCAGACGCTCGTCCGAATAACGCCGCTCATTCGCCGGCGTGCCGTTGAGACCGATATTCTCGAGCTCGATTTGGCCGACATACAAAACGTGAAATTTTCGGATCATGCAGGTCCTCGCGGCAGCGGAGATCGAATGATTGTGACTTTAAAGGCCGTGCCGGGAAGTGTCTCTTGGCCGCCGCTGCGACACAATCACTAAAGTGGCGCATAGCGAAGGAATTGAGGCCGCCGGTTGAAAGGAGTTTTCAGTCCTGTTGCAGCACGCCGTCGATGATGCGGCGGCAGGCAAGCAGTTCATCAAGCGCCATTTCCAGCTTCTGCCGATGCTCACTGCTGCCGATGCCGTCCTCGGCCGATCCGATTTTTTCGCCAAGCCTTGGAAGTAGTGTCGGCTCGGCGCGATCTTCTGCTGGCTCAACGGCTACCTCGCGAGCATCCTCCTCGAGAGGCGGCGGCGGGGGTTCGGCCCCCACGCGCCAGACGTTCTGCACGAAGGCGCCGCCATGCTCACGCAAAATGCGCTGAACGCCGCGGATGGTGTAGCCTTCGCCGTAGAGCAGGTGACGGATGCCGCGCAGCAGGTCGACGTCGTCGGGCCGATAATAGCGGCGGCCGCCGCCGCGTTTCATCGGCCGGATGTGGGAGAAGCGGCTTTCCCAAAACCGCAGCACGTGCTGCGGCACGTCGATTTCATCGGCGACTTCACTGATGGTGCGGAACGCGTCTGGCGCCTTTTCCACGGCCAAGGTCCTCGCGCTTACGGCGCCTCGGCGCCGTCGCTCCCGGAATTGATACGCTGCTTGAGGATGGCCGACGGCTTGAACACCATGACGCGGCGCGGCGAAATCGGCACTTCCTTGCCGGTCTTGGGATTACGGCCGATCCGTTGGCCTTTTTTACGCACGACGAACGAGCCGAACGACGACAATTTCACAGTCTCGCCGCGCTCGAGACAGTCGGTAATTTCTTTGAGCACGAGTTCGACGAGCGTCGCAGACTCGGTGCGCGACAACCCGACCTTTTGATAGACCGCCTCACACAAGTCCGCACGCGTGATCGTCTTTCCCGTCATGGCCAGCCCCGAGCACAGTAGATCGAGCGATGGATCGAGCGATGTCGATCAGCATATCGTGCTGAATTATCAAGGATATTAGCTTGTTGCGGTAGGGTCAACGGGGCAGCCGCACAGCTACCGCCCGAGGAGGCCTATCCGATGGTTTACCAGCGGACCAGCGCCGCACCCCAGGTGAAGCCACCGCCCATAGCTTCGAATAACAAAAGATCGCCGCGTTTGATGCGGCGGTCGGCGACCGCGTCGGCGAGAGCAAGCGGAATCGATGCTGCCGAAGTATTGCCGTGGCGATCGACCGTCGTGACGATCTTTCCGGGCGGAATTCCGAGCTTGTGGGCCGACCCGTCAATGATTCGCTTGTTCGCCTGGTGCGGAATAAACCAATCGATGTCGTCGGCCGTGTAGCCGGTCACCTTGAACGCGTCTTCAACGACGTCGGTGATCATCGCCACCGCATGCCGGAACACTTCGCGGCCCTCCATGCGCAGATGACCAACCGTGCCGGTGGCAGAGGGACCACCGTCCACATAGAGTTTCGATTTATGGCGGCCGTCGGAACGTAGCCGGACCGTGAGCACACCTCGATCGTCGCGCGATCCGGGCTGCTGCTGGCCATCGAGAACAACCGCGCCGGCGCCATCGCCGAACAGCACGCAGGTAGAGCGGTCGGTCCAATCCAGAATCCGCGAGAAAGTCTCCGCTCCGATCACCAAGGCCCGCGAGAACGAGCCGGTTCGCAAGAGCGAGTCTGCCGTTGCCAGACCATAGACAAAACCGGAGCACACCGCTTGCAAGTCGAACGCGGCGCCGTGCGTAATGCCGAGGCCGGCCTGAACCGAAACGGCGCTTGCGGGGAACGTATTATCGGGCGTGGAGGTGGCGAGTACGATCAGATCGATCGATTGGGCGTCGACATGAGCATGAGCAAGTGCCGCTTGCGCCGCGCGAATCGCCATATGCGAGGTATGTTCACCTGGCGCCGCAATACGGCGCTCATGGATCCCGGTGCGCTGAACGATCCAATCATCGGAGGTGTCGACCTTGCGAGCGAGCTCCTCGTTGGTGAGGACCTGATTGGGCAAATAACTGCCGCAGCCGAGCATCACAGAGCGAAGCACGGTCACGAAGCCGCTCCGCCGAGCATGTGGCCCACCGGTTGCGATCTGACATGGCGAGCAAGTGCCGTGCGTATTCGTGCCAAGAGTTCGTCCTGCACCACGCCATGGCCAAGCTCGATCGCCGCGGCAAAGCCTTCCGCGTCGGTCCCGCCGTGACTCTTGATCACGATGCCGTTTAGTCCAAGGAAGACCCCGCCATTGGCGCGGCGCGGATCCATGCGCTCCCGCAACCGCCGAAAGGCTGATTGCGCGAACAAATAGCCGATGCGTGCGCTCAGCGACCGGCTCATCGCGCCTTTGAGATATTCTCCAATTTGACGAGCGGTACCCTCGGCGGTTTTCAACGCAATATTCCCGGCAAAACCTTCGGTGACGACCACGTCAACCTTGCCGCGGCCGATATCGTCACCCTCAACGAAGCCCTTGTATTCGATGTCGGCGAAGTTCTCCTCGCGCAGGATGCGCCCCGCCTCGCGCACTTGTTCAAGCCCTTTTGCCTCCTCCACGCCGATATTGAGGAGCCCGACCGTAGGCCGCTGCAAACCGTACAGAATTCGCGCGGTGGCGGCGCCCATCAATGCCAGATCGACGAGATGGTCGGCGTCCGCACCGATCGAGGCGCCGACGTCGAGCACAATCGATTCGCCCCGGAGCGTGGGCCACAGCGCCGCTATGGCCGGCCGTTCGATGCCCGGCAGGGTTTTGAGGTTGAATTTCGACATGGCCATGAGCGCGCCGGTATTGCCCGCGGAGACGGCCATGTCGGCGTCGCCCTTTTTGACGGCGTCGATTGCGAGCCACATCGACGATTTCCAGCGGCCGTAGCGCAAAGCCTGGCTCGGCTTGTCCTCCATGCGGACCGCGACCTCGGTGTGGATAAGCCGCGAGCGCGCCTTAAGGTCCGGCCGGGCGTCGAGAAGCGGGGTTATCAGCGATGCGTTGCCGAACAAGAGGAAGTCACAGTCGGGATGACGCGAGAGCGCAAGCCCGGCGCCGGCAACGACCACGCCGGGACCGTGATCCCCTCCCATCGCATCGAGCGCAATACGGACCTTATCTGCCATTGGACAACCGTGCGGTCACAACTGCGCCGGAGCCGAAATTCGCAAGCGGTCGCGACCTGCTTTCATGCGAATTTTCGACTCAAAGTGACAGCTGCAAACCCGTGGTTATGAAGCGATTTTTGTCCCTGACGTTTCGCAGTTTTCGCGCGCCGAGGCGCTCGCTCTGGGAACGTCTTGCAACGACTCGATGACCGCACCGGAAAGTGCCCGGCAGCGACAATAGCGGTTCGAGGCCCGGACACAACACCCATTGGACAAGCAGCTGTCAGCCATTGTCCTGGCGCTAGTCTTGGTGTTTTGCCAAACGGCCAAGCGCCGCAAATGGTCCCTCGTCGGTCCTGGCATCCTGCGGCGGCTCGAAAACCGCACCGGGTTTACGGGGATAAGGATCCAAGCCAAGGATCAGAAATTCGGTCGCCAGCGCACCCAAGTCGACGGCGCCGCCAACGAGCGGTTCCGGATCATCCCATTTGACCCCGTGCTGCTGGCCTTCGTTATCGGCGGATTCCGGAAGTCCATGCGGCGGTTCGAATATGAGATCGATCGTCTCTTCGACCTCATTGGCCAAGGGTTCGAGGGTCACCACGCAATTCTGTCCGACGGTCGCAGAGATCGATCCGACGACATGCAGGCCGCCGCCGCGGCGGGTAACATCGAAACTGGCTTCAAATCGCGGCAGTTCCCGCAAGCCGGCGGCTTTCGCCACGGCAGCGCGCACGTGCGCATCGGCGGCAAGATCGAAATGTTGGCCGGTCTCGGGAACCTCCTCAGCCGCCAGCGGGACATGCCATGGTGTGGACGAAGCTGGCGTGGTGGAAGCTGGCGCGGCGGGTTCTGGCGCTTGGTGCTGGGGCATCGGAACGGCCTCCGGGTCGGGGAAAACAACAGCGCCGCGCAATAGCGCCTCTTGATCGAGGACCTCAAATTGGCGCGCTACAGCGCGCGCATAATGCCCCAAACGGCGCGGTCCCGCCGCATTCACACCCCCAAAGATATTACGCGCCAGCGCCTTCTCAAGCTCGCGCCCGTCCGGCGCATCAAGGGCGGCAAGATAGGCGGCCTGTCTTCCATAAAACGCTTCGGCAAACCGCCGCATTCGTTTGGGAACGGCCAGATCCCCGACGCCCATCTCCCGCAGGTTGGCGTCGAGATCGCGGCAAAAACGATCGAACAGGCTCTGGCCAAGATCGCGCGCGGACGGCCCCCCGCGATCGAGGCGCGCCAGCAGCAGAACCATGTGCAGGACGATAAGGTCAAAACGCCCGTCCATAGTGTCGGGCACGCCGTAGCCGATGTAAAAAGCCGCATGGCGCGACTGTGCCACGATCGCGCCATAGAGGTCGTCGATCTTGCGGTTGCGGGGATTTAGGCGAAAACGCTTGAGGATCATTCACTTACTGGGCAGCGCGGCGTCCAAATCGAACGTCAGCCCATGGCCGGTGGGTTTGCTAAGCCTTGGTTTTGAGGTAACGCCAGCTTCCAGCCAGGCGCAAGTGAGCGACGTTGATGTGGGGTAGTCGAAGCGGTAATCGATGCTGCGGCGTGGCGCTGGCCTTTGTCATTGCCGCTGCGATGACCCTATCGGGCTGCGGTGGCGAGACCTTCCAGCGCGGCTACGTGCTGCCGGAAGGCGCGCTTGAGCAAATTCCCCTCGGCGCGTCACAGGAACAGGTTCTGCTGGTTCTCGGTACACCGTCAACGGTGGCTACCGTGAGTGGCGAAGCGTTCTATTACATCTCGCAGAAAGCCCAGCGCGAGATTTCCTTTATGCGGACGAAGGTCACCGATCAGCGGGTGATAGCGGTCTATTTCGACAGGGATAGAAAAGTTCAGCGCCTCGCCGAATACGGAATGAAAGACGGCAAGATCTTTGACTTCGTGAGCCGCACAACGCCCACAAGCGGCAACGATCTTAGTCTGGTATCGACCTTCATCCATAACCTGCAGGGCAAGGGAAGCTGAACTCCCCCACGCCGAGCGAATCTGGCGACTGCTTAGCCCGAATGGGCGAGCACCGCGAGCAGCAATAGCGCGACGATATTGGTGATCTTGATCATCGGATTGACCGCCGGCCCGGCAGTGTCCTTGTAAGGATCGCCGACTGTGTCGCCGGTCACCGCCGCCTTGTGCGCGTCGGAACCCTTGCCGCCGTAATGGCCGTCTTCGATGTATTTTTTTGCGTTGTCCCACGCGCCGCCGCCCGATGTCATCGATATGGCAACGAACAATCCGGTTACGATGACGCCGAGCAACATCGCGCCAAGCGCGGAGAACGCCGCCGACTTACCCTGTGCCCCGCCTCCGGCAACGAAATAGATGATGAAGTAGCCGACGATCGGGGACAGCACCGGCAAGAGCGATGGAATGATCATTTCTTTAATCGCGGCTCTGGTCAGCATATCGACCGCGCGGCCGTAGTCCGGCTTGTCCCTGCCCTGCATAATTCCGGGCCGTTCGCGGAACTGGCGCCGGACCTCCTCGACGATCGAGGACGCCGCGCGTCCCACCGCGGTCATGCCGAGGGCGCCGAACAGATAGGGCAGCAAGCCGCCGAACAAGAGCCCAGCCACGACGTAAGGATTGTTGAGCGAGAAATCCGGTGCGACGCCCTTGAAATACGAATTCGCCCCTGCATTGGCGACGAAGTATTTCAGGTCCTCGTTATAGGCCGCGAACAACACCAAGGCGCCGAGCCCGGCGGAGCCGATCGCGTAACCTTTTGTCACGGCTTTCGTTGTATTGCCGACCGCGTCCAGTGCATCGGTCGATTTGCGAACTTCCTTGGGCAATCCCGCCATTTCGGCAATGCCGCCGGCATTGTCGGTGACTGGACCAAAGGCGTCGAGCGCCACCACGATACCGGCGAGCGCCAGCATCGTGGTCACGGCGGTCGCGATACCAAACAAACCGGCGAGGTTATAACTAATCAGGATTCCGGCGATGATGACCAGCGCCGGCAACGCGGTTGCTTCGAGCGACACCGCCAATCCCTGAATAACGTTGGTGCCGTGTCCAGTGACCGAGGCTAGCGCGATCGACCGCACCGGCCGGAAATTCGTGCCGGTATAGAACTCGGTGATCCAGATAATGAATCCCGTCACCGCAAGTCCAACAATACCGCAGACAAACAGCGTCAGGCCGGAATAATTGGCGCCTGGCAGCGCCCCGAATCCGATCAGCAGGTAAACGACCAGCGCGATGCCGATCAGCGCCAAGATCGCGGTCGCGATCATGCCCTTATACAGCGCGCCCATGATCGATTGCGTGGGACCGAGCTTGACAAAGAAAGTCCCGATGATCGAGGCGATGATGCAGACGCCGCCAATCGCGAGCGGGAATGTCATCATGCGCATCAGCACATCACTGCCGGCGCGGGTGAAGAAGATGGCCGCAAGAACCATCGTCGCCACGGTGGTCACCGCATAGGTCTCGAACAGATCAGCCGCCATGCCGGCGCAGTCGCCAACATTGTCGCCGACATTGTCGGCAATGGTCGCGGGATTGCGCGGATCGTCTTCAGGAATGCCGGCTTCGACCTTGCCGACGAGATCGCCGCCAACATCGGCGCCTTTGGTGAAAATGCCGCCGCCCAGACGAGCGAAAATGGAAATCAAGGAGGCGCCAAAGCCGAGCGCAACCAGCGAATCGATCACCTCACGGTCATTGGCGGCCATATGCAGCGTGCCGGTGAGAAAGCCGAAATAAAGCGTGACGCCGAGAAGGGCGAGCCCTGCGACCAGCAGTCCCGTAATCGCGCCGGAGCGAAAGGCAATCTCCAGTCCCGCGGCAAGCGAGCTGATCGCCGCCTGGGCGGTGCGCACATTGGCCCGCACGGAAACATTCATGCCGATAAAGCCGGCCGTGCCGGACAGAACGGCGCCCACAGCAAAACCGACAGCGACCAGCCAGCCGAGGAAATATCCGACAATCAGGAAGATCACGATTCCGACCAGCGCGATCGTCGAATACTGTCGCTTAAGGTAGGCCTGAGCGCCCTCGCGCACCGCAGCCGATATTTCCTGCATCCGCGCGCTGCCGGCATCAGCTTGCAGCACTGAACGCGTGGCCCAGATGGCGTAAATGACAGCCAATACGCCGCATAAAACGATGAGCCACAAAGTCGTCATAGAAGGTCCCCGGGTTGTGGAGGGCCGGCCTCAAGCCAGCCGCAAAAGGAGGCGCCTCGCATACAATGGGCAGGCGGGCGGCGCAAATCGGCGCGGACATTGCCAAACTTGCCCGCGCCGCGCAACGGCAGGGTAATGGCCGTTCCAAAGGCTTTTATGCAGCGCCGAGATAGCGCATTGGACGGCCGGGCGCGATTACCTGCGCGGCGGCAATGATGGCGTTGGCGTCAATGCCATAGTGCCGGTACAGCTCGTCGATCGACCCGGTCTGGCCGAAATGCTCCACGCCCAATGGACGCACGCGATGGCCACTCACCGCGCCAAGCCAAGCCAGGGTCGCCGGATGTCCGTCCAAGACCGTAACGATGCCGCAATGGCGCGGCAGGCCGGCAAACAAGCGCTCAATATGTGAACGGGCGTGAATGAGCCCGCGCTCGCGCGCGCGGCACGCCGCGGTCCAGCCGGCGTTGAGGCGGTCCGCCGACGTGATCGCCAGCAAGCCGATGTCGCGTCGATCCTCCGCCATCAACCCGACCGCCTGAATCGCTTCGGGCGCGACGGCGCCGGTATACGCCACCACAAGTTGGCAGTTGGGACCGGGCGCGCGCAGCCAATAGGCGCCGTCGACGATCGATTGCCGCAGCGCCGGCGTCATGTCGCGCTTGATCTGTTCGATCGGCCTGGTCGAGAGCCGCAGATAGACGGATCCGCCGGTCTCGTCGCGCAGCCAGTTTCGTTCGGATGGCTCAGCGCCACCCTCGCGCTGAATGTAATCGAGTGCAAAGGCCAGAATGACCGCCAGCTCGTCGACGAAGGCAGGTTCGAAAGCCGCAAGCCCGTCCTGCGCCATGCCGATCAGCGGCTCCGCAATCGACTGATGCGCGCCGCCCTCCGGCGCCAAAGTGATCCCAGACGGCGTCGCGACCAGGATGAAACGCGCGTCCTGATAACAGGCATAATTGAGCGCATCGAGCCCGCGGGCGATGAACGGGTCGTATAATGTGCCGATCGGCAAAAGCCGCTCGCCATTGATGACATGCGACAGACCGAGCGCGGCCAGTACAGAGAACAAGTTCATCTCAGCGATGCCGAGTTCGATGTGCTGGCCCTTTGGGGAGAATTCCCAGTTGAAAGTCGAGGGGATGCGCTCGCTTTTGAAAGTATCGGCTAAAGTCTCGCGGGCGAACAGACCGCGGCGGTTCACCCATGGTCCGAGGCTCGTAGAAACCGTGACATCAGGCGAAGCGGTGACCATGCGCGCCGCCGCAGGCGTATCCTTGCGACCGAGCTCGTTGAGGAGTGCACCGAAGCCGAGCTGCGTCGACATTCGCGGCTGGATCGTCACTGCGAGATCATCCGGCACGGCAATGCGCTCCGCCTGCAGGCTGCGATTGCCGGCACTTGCAAACGGCACGCGATCGAGGAACGCCTGAATCTCAGCCGCGGAATGTCCAAGCCCTTCGAAGCGTGACCATTCCTCGCCAGGACGGATATTCATTGACTTCCGAAATGTCTCCATCTGCGCGGGCGTCATCAGCCCGGCGTGATTGTCTTTGTGTCCGGCGAACGGCAGGCCATAGCCTTTGATCGTATAAGCAATGAAACAAACCGGCCGGTCGTGATCGACTGCATCGAAAGCGGCGATGATCGAAGGAAGATCATGGCCGCCGAGATTATTCATCAGCCGCGCCAGCTCGTCGTCGCTGCAGCGCTCCAAGAGTGCGGTGACCGCCCCCTGATCCCCGATTTCATCGTTGAGCCGCTTGCGCCATGCCGCTCCGCCTTGAAACACCAAGGCCGAATAAAGCTGGTTCGGACAGTTGTCGATCCACCGGCGCAATATCTCGCCGCCTGGTTCGGCGAACGCCGCCTCTTGAAGCGCGCCGTATTTGAGCAGCACCACGTCCCAGCCGAAATTGCGGAACAGGTTTTGATAACGCTCCCACAGTCCCTCGCGGACGACGGCATCCAAGCTTTGCCGGTTGTAATCGACGATCCACCAGCAATTGCGCACGCCCTGCTTCCACCCTTCGAGCATAGCCTCGAAGATATTGCCTTCATCGAGCTCGGCATCACCGAGGAGCGCAATCATGCGGCCTTCCGGCCGCGCAAGGCCCCAGCCGTGGGAGCGCACATAATCTTGCGCCAAAGACGAAAACAGAGTCTGGGACACGCCAAGTCCGACCGACCCGGTAGAAAAGTCGACATCGTCGGTGTCCTTGGTGCGTGACGGATAGGATTGCGCGCCTTTAAAGCCGCGAAAGGCCTCGAGCTTGTCCTGGGTTTGCCGGCCGAGCAGATATTGGATGGCGTGGAAGTTCGGCGAAGCGTGCGGCTTGACGGCGACGCGATCCTGCGGCCGCAAGGTGTGGAAATAAAGCGCCGTCATGATGGTCGCGAGCGAGGCGCACGAGGCCTGATGACCGCCGACTTTCAGCCCATCCGCGTTGTCGCGCACATGGTTGGCGTGGTGGATCGTCCAAGTCGCGAGCCACAATACTTTGCGTTCAAGCTCGGCGAGTATCGAGAGATCCTGCGGCGAGCCTGACGATGTCATGAAATAGACCCACTTTCTGCGTGATCCACGCCGATCCGATCATTCCAATTCGACGGTTGCGAAATCTGCCGGCACGATGATCTCGAGGAGTTCGCAATCGTCGGAATAATCCAGCACCGAATGCTTGATCTTCGGCGGCTGCAGCCAGCATGAACCTTCGCGCATGGTGACTACGCCGGCGCCTTCATATTCGCCTTTGATCCAACCTTTAAGAACATAGACCATCTGAAACTCAACGTCGTGGAAGTGGCGCTTGGACACTTCCGCCGGATCGCAAGGCGGAATCATTTTGATCACATGCGCCCGCACCATACCTCCGGTCGCCCCGGCAATTCCGAGATCGCGATATTGCGCATAGCGGCGCAGCCCTTGTTCGAAGGCGTCGGGGCGGTGATGCGAGGCGATGAAAGTCTGCCGGCGCGGTTGGGACTTTCTCTTGCCGCTCATTGTCTTTGCTCTGGCGCTTCGAGGTGACGGCGCTTTGGATCTGCGGCTAACCGAACCCGCCTTTCGCGCCGAGTACTGAGCTTTCCGCGCGTGCTTTGACCTCTGTGTTACGCGAGCCATCGGACTATCCTCGTTGATCCCGGAAAACACGTGCCAGTCGGAAATCCGCCGGCGATTATAGCGGACGGCAAGATTGCCGGTAGCGCCGCTTCCTCGCTCAGAAGTGACTATAGGACGGCTGGGCAAAGGAGAGGACTTTTCCTTCGCGCAGGAAGCGAACCCCCTGCCCGCTCGTCACCTGACCGATCTTGGCCAGCGGGACGCCGGCGGTCTCCGCGGCAACGCGAAGGCTGCGGAACTCGGCCTCAGGCAGCGTCAATACAATCTCGTAATCGTCTCCGCCGGTGAGGATGCGCTCGATGAGCTTGGCATCGGCGGCAAGCGCTGCGCGCGCCGCATCGGACAACGGCACCGCGCCAACGTCGACGACTGCCGCAAGCCCGGAGGCGCGGCATAGCTTGGCCAAGTCACCGGCGAGACCATCGGATACATCCATCGCCGCCGACGCATGCGCGCGAAGCGCCTCAGCCAGAGCATTGCGCGGCTGCGGAAGCAGATAGCGCTGCTGCAGATGGTCCTTTGCCGCGCTCGACAAGCGCCACTGTTTCGCCAGATCTGCATCGCGATGGATAAGAACTCCAAGCGTGGCGTCACCGATAGTGCCGGTGACCGCGATGATATCGCCCGGCTTGGCAGTGGCGCGACGCACCATTGAACCACGCGGCACCGCACCGAATGCGGTGATGGAAATCGAAAGCGGCCCCGGTGTGCGATCGGTATCGCCGCCGAGTAAGGGACAGCCATAGTGGCTGATGTCTTGGCCCAGACCTTCGGCGAAGGTCGCGACCCACGACTCCTGCGTGTTTGCCGGCAACGCAATCGACAACAGAAATCCAACCGGCGTCGCGCCCTTTGCAGCGAGATCGGAGAGATTCATCCGCAGCGCTTTGCGCGCGATGCTTTGCGGCGGATCTGTGGGAAGAAAATGCACTCCGGCAATGACGCCATCGGTGGTCAGAACCAAATCGCAACCGGCCGGCGGCGTAAGCGCGGCCGCATCGTCGCCGAGACCGAACGCGCTCGCAGCCGTGGCCAAGGGACGAAAATAGCGCGCGATGAGCCGCTCCTCGCCCGAGAGGCCATTGTGAGATTCATCTTGATCCGAAGGCATTGCCTGCCTCCGCCTATCCGTTGCCGAATTCGGCCGCGCGGAGCTGGTGCGCCAGTTGGTCGAGCACCGCGTTGACCATCCCGGTCTCTTCCCGGTCCACAAAGGCGCTGGCCACGTCGACATATTCGGACGTGACCACACGCGCCGGCACATCCTTGCGGCAGGCGAGCTCGTAGGCGCCGGCCCGCAGCACGGCGCGAAGCACCATTTCGATGCGCTTGAGCGGCCAGCCGCGCGTCAGCGCCGCGTCGATCTTGCGATCGAGATCGCTTTGCTCGCGCACCACGCCGCCGACAATGTCGCGGAAATAGGCGGCTTCCGCCGGGCGATATTGCACGCCTTCCATATCGCCCTTAAGCCAATGACTTTCGAATTGGGCCAAAATCTCGTTCAAGCCAGTGCCGGCCAGCTCCATCTGATAGAGCGCTTGCACCGCGGCAAGCCGGGCGGCGCCGCGTTGATTGGCCTTGCGGCTATTGCTGTTCCGGTGAGAGTCACCGGATATATCATTGCCGGCCATCACGCTATTTCCCGAATTTTCCGACCTGCCGCTTCAATCCAACCATCGCGAGCGCGGCACGCGCGGCATCGCCGCCTTTGTCCTGCTCTTCCGGGCGCGCCCGCCCCCAGGCCTGCGCCTCGTTGTCCACCGTAATAATGCCGTTGCCGATCGGCAGCTGGCGCGCCAGGGACAAATCCATCAAGCCGCGCGCCGATTGATGCGAAACGATATCGAAGTGGATGGTGTCGCCGCGAATGACGCAACCAAGCGCAACCACGCCGTCATAGGGACGCCGGCTTCGTTTCGCTGCGTCCGCGGCGATCGCGATCGCGGCCGGGATCTCCAGCGAGCCGGGCACCGTGATGCGGTCGAATTCCGCCTCAGCCTCTTTAAGGACCTTGCTCGCACCGGCCAGCAGCGCATCGGCAATATCGTCGTAGAAGCGCGCTTCGACGACGAGAATGCGCGTACCTTTGGTACCCTTGCCGCTTTTCCCGGCAAGCTTGCTTCGCCGCGCTCCGGCCATGGCTGCGCTCCGGCTTGGTTCGAGCACGGTGGTCGTACCAAGCCCGGCAGGCGCTCACAAGCACGTCTCAGCGGGGCTGCGTTTCCATCAAGCGCGCCACGTAACGCGCCATCTGGTCGACTTCAAGATTAAGGCGCGCGCCGGCATCGAGCTTGCCGAATGTCGTGACTTGCAGCGTGTGCGGGATGATCAAGACCGAGAACACATCGCCATCGACCTTGTTCACGGTCAGCGAGACGCCATCGAGCGCAACCGAACCTTTGACGGCGATAAAGCGCGACAGCGCTGTTGGCACACGCAACGTAAAGGAAGCGCTGTCGAGGAAATCGTCGCGGGTGACCAGTTCGGCGATCCCGTCGACATGGCCGCTGACCAAGTGCCCGCCCATCTCGTCGCCGAGCCGAAGCGAGCGCTCCAGGTTGATGCGCGTGCCGCGCCGCCAATGTCCAGCAGTGGTCAAGCGCAGCGTTTCCGCGGCCGCATCCACCGCGAAGAATGGCCGATTGCCTCTGCCGCCGCGCTCGACGACGGTGAGGCAAATTCCGGAACAGGCGATTGAAGCGCCGACGGCGATCGAATCGGGATCGTCGTCGCAGGCGACAACGAGCCGGCGCAGGCCGTTGGATTTTTCGTCGACCTCAAGAATTTCGCCCAGTCCCGTGACGATGCCGCTAAACATGATCCGACCCGCGTTCGTATGTTTCCTGGCGATCGGGGCCGACCGGTTCATCGGAAATACGTTTGAGGTGCTGACCAAGCATTCTAAGGG
>JBKPIZ010000172.1:0-4008 GCA_046730495.1 Pseudomonadota bacterium | reverse complement strand
GTTCTTTTTTGGACCGCCCTCCCCACCCTCCCCCCCCCAAGGGGGGAGGGAACATGCTGAACTGGTCGCGTCACAACCAACCTAACTCTTCCCGTTACTTCTTCGCTGCGGCATAGGGGTAGATCATGGTGCCGGACTTGTAATGCGGCGGCCACAATATCGGCTGCACGCGGCCGTCGCGAAACTGGTCGATATTGCCGGCGGCAACGTTCTGAAATTGCGTGACCAGCGTGCGCGGGGCCGCCCAGGCGCCATCCGGGGCGTAATTGATCTCGCCGACCACGGTATAGAAGGTGTGGTGGTGGATGTACTCGGCGAGTTTCGCTTGATCGAGGCTCTTGGTCGTTTCCACCGCCTGCGCCAAGACCTGCCCCGCGGCATAACCGAACGGCACGAAGGCATAGCCGATCGGATCGATCTTTTCACCGACGGCTTTGGCTTGATAGCGCTTGAGCACATCGGTGACGCCGGGGAAATTGAAGCTCGGCGCCGGCACGAAGCTTTCACTGATCACGATGCCGTCGAGCATTGGCCCGAGCTGCGTTTTGATCGGCGTGATCAGGAGGCCGATCATGGTGCCGCCGAACATTTTGGGGCTCAATCCGATTTCGGCCGCCGCACGCACAATGCCGACCGTGTCCGGCGGATAGGCGGCGACGAAGACGAGGTCCGGATTGACCGCCTGCACGGCGCGCATCACCGGCGCGAAATCGGTCGTGCTCGGCGGATAGCTTTGGTCATAGACGATCTTGAAGTCCTCGGTCTTGGCATTTTCCCGCGCGCCATCGGCGGAGGTTTTCGAAAATTCGGCATCGGCGGCGACGATGGCAACGGTTTGCGGCTTCGGTTTCTGCGCCGCGGCGAGCACGAAGAAGCCCTTCGAAAATGCCTTGGTCCCTTCCGGACCGACCGGGATCATGTCGAAGTAACGCGAGTAGTGGAAATGCCGGTTCACGTCGATCGCCAGAATGCTGATCGTCGCCATGTTGTGCTGCATGATCACCGGCATGGCAGCCGCCGCCATGTTGGTGGCATAGGGGCCGATCAAGAGAGCGACTTTGTCGACCGTGATCAGCTTGGTGTAAATCCCCGGCACATTGGTCGGATTGCTCTGATCGTCGTAATAAACGAGCTCGACCGGCCGCCCAAGCAGGCCGCCACTGGCGTTGACGTCGTCGCGCGATAGCTCAAGTGCGATGATAAGCTGTTTGCCGTTCTGCGCCACCGATCCGGTCAGGGCCATGCTGAAACCGACCTTGATCGGATCGGCGGCGCGGGCTGGTTCTAACGTGAGCCAACAAACCGCGATGGCTATGATAGCCGCAACGGTGCGCACGACTTTCGACATGGACATCCCCCGCGGAATTTTTTTCTGACCCCTCCCCTCCAAGGGGAAGCGAAGAAGAATGGAATTTACTTCATCATTTCGTCGCTCGGCAGAATACCCCACAAATTCGCCGCCGATGGATCCTTCGCCCACACCTTGGGGCGCTGCGGATTGTCGCGGTGCCACGGTCGCGGCTCGAAATAGCCGAGCTCCTCGTTCATGCGATCGAGCTCGGCGAAAGTCTCGGTGATCAGCCCATTCGGCGCGCGGTGATAGGCGAACAGATTGTGACCGATGCCGTGCCGTCCCGGCCCCCATAACAATTTATAGCCGCGCAAGCTGAGGAGATCGCAGGCGGTTTGCAAATGCGCCCAATCGCGCAGCTCGAAGGCGGTGTGGAAATGCCGATTCGATCCGGTCTGCATAAGATTGATGGTGTGATGATCGGGGCCGCAGCGCAGGAACGAGAAGAAGTCGGCCATCCAATCGGATTCGCGAAAGCCGAGCACGTCGCAATAGAATTTGGTGACGTGCTTGACGTCGGTGACGTGAAAGGCGACGTGGCCGAGCTTGTACGGCACGATGCCCTTGGACTGGAATTTCTGGTGGGCGAAGGCGTCGCGCTTGAACACCTCCATCACCGTACCCTTGGGATCGGCAAATACCAGCATGTCCTTGATCGACGGCTCGGGATCTTTGCGGCGCTCGGTGGCGATGCCGTGGCCGGCGACCTGTTTTTCGAACGCGTCGAGATCGGCCGATGGCGGAATCTGAAAGCCGATGCGCGTGCATTGCGCCTGCGTTCCCTTGCGCAGCACGATGGAGTGATGATCGACCGTTGAGGCGAGATAGACGGCGTCTTTGTCCTGCGCCGCCAGCGTCAAGCCGATGATCTCGGTATAGTATTCAGCCTGCTGCGCGAGATCGGGCGTCTCGTAGGAAGCATGCGCGATCTTACTGACGCGGATCATGCGGTGTCTCCGTCTTTACTGTTTGGCGCGCGGCAGCGCGCTCAGGACATCGACCATCACGGCGACGTCCTTGTCGCCCAAACCCATCTCCACGCAGCGCCGATAGAGGGGCACCACACAATCCAGAAGCGGCGTCGCCACGCCGACGCTAGCCGCGAAATCAGCGATCATGTCGAAATAGTGCGCAAGCGTGCCGGCCGAGCCCTGAACCGGCGTGAAGCGCCGCTCCGCCATCCACGGTGCACGGATGCCAAACTGGGTCGAGCCGCCGCTGCCAGTGGCGATTGCCTTGATCATCAGTGGCACATCGACGCCGGCTTTGAGGCCGAGCGCCATCGCCTCGGCGGTGGCGGCGATGTTGATCGCAACAAGAAGATTGTTGATGAGCTTGACGCGGCTCGCGGCGCCGAACTCGCCGAAATAGAGGCAGGAATCGGTGAAGCCCGCCACCACCGCTTCGAGCTTTTTGCAGGCTTGCGCATCGCCAGCGAGATAGACCACGGCCTTGCGTGCGGCGACCATGCCCGGCGTTCCGGAAACCTCGCCATCGACGAACATCGCGCCCTTCTCGGCAAGAAGCGCGATCTGCCGCTTCTTGTCTGGCACCGGATGCGAGCCGAGCTCCACCACGATTTGACCGGGACGGGCCGAGTGAATAAGGCCGCCCGCGCCGTGCACCACGTCATCGAGCGCTTCAGTGGACGGCAGGCAAGTGAGCACGACGTCGGCTTGGGCGCCGACATCGGCGGCCGAACGCGCCGGCACGCCGCCGATTTTTGCGAATTCATCGAGCGAACTGCGGCGGTAGCCGACGACGCGATAGCCGCTTTTGATGAGATTATCCGCAACCGGCAGGCCAATTTTGCCGATGCCGACGAGACCAACGGTGTTCATGGGCGTTCCCAGTTTATGATTTTGCACTACTCACATTTTCCCTCCCGTCGTGGCGGAGGGCTAGGTCCCTCGCGCTACGCCACTTCCACAGTCTGATCCGACAGGTTGACGCGCACCCCGAGCGTGCCCTCCATCACCGTCCACTCCCTGAGCTCGAATGTGCGCAGCCCTTGCGCGAAGAACGGCTCGGCCTCGGCAATGCGACGCGCCTCGGCGGCGTCTTTAACGCGCAGGATCGTCAGGCCGTGGCCGCTCGGCGGCGCATCGGCCTCGCTCAACGGGCCCGAAGCGAACAGGAGCCCGCGTTTTTCCAGACCGATCATGTAATCGAGATGGGTAGCGAGCAGCGGTTTGAGCTGTTCCGGCGGCACGAGCGGCTTCGAGATCAGCACGTAAAGCTTTTTGCGCAGCATTTTCCCGATGAGCTCGGCGGCGCGTGCGTCCTCGTTCATGACCTTCCGCTCCGAGATTGGGCGCGCATCGTCGACCGGCCCAGCGCGTGCTGTCAACTGCGCGCTCAAATGAACCGCGACGATTGCAACGGCAGCCCGAGGAAGTGGCGGCCGATCACCTCATAGATGGCAAATTGCGCCTGCGCCTGCTGCGAGACCGCGTGCATGTCGCGGAAGCGTCGCTCGAACTGATTGCTTTCGAAAACCGCGGTGGCGCCGGCGGCGAGATAGGCCGTCTCGGCGACTTGCCGGGCCTGCTGGCTCAAATGGATTGAGGCCATGCGCAGCCGCACGCGCTGGGCCAAGGTGACGGCATCGTCCTGCGCCGCGCGCCAAATCTCGTCCCAGGCCGCGAAAAAAAATG
>JBKPIZ010000171.1:0-14741 GCA_046730495.1 Pseudomonadota bacterium | reverse complement strand
GAACAGGAATACGGCTGCCTGCAATATTTGCCGCCGATCTTCACGCGGAAATCAAAATCATCGATCTCGACCGGACGCAGCGAATGATTGATCCATTCGTAGCCGGCCAGGTACACGTCTTCGCCGGTGCCGAACGGTTGTCGGCTCTCGACGTTCTTGGCGCGCTGATAAACGAGCGAACGTTGCGCGCGCGAGAATGGCACGGCTTCGTTATCGCCCTCGAGCAGATATTGACGGATCTCCGGGCGGATTGCCTCGAAGAAGAAGCGGAAATGCGCGAGCAGCGGATAGTTGCGCAGGATCGCATGCCGAGTTTGGAGATAGTCGCGGACACCAATCAGGCTCAACGCGCCTGCGGCGCCAGCGAGAAGCAACCAGGCCGAATCAAACAAGGCCGCTATGCTTGCAAATACAGTGACGGCAATCGCGCCGGCGAAAGCGTAATAGCGCGACGGTAAGAGGTCAGTGACAGCCATCGGCATTTCCCCGCGCGCTATGCGGCGTTATCTCGCGCGCCAACATGATCGTGCACATAATCTGGCCGACGCCGGAACTACGCCGGGTCCGGGTTCGGCGTTTGCCGCGCCTCGCATGCTTTCAGCATTTCACCGCGCAGCGGCGGCCGCGTTGCGCCGTGAGCCGTGCTCGGGCGAGGCGCCCTAACGAGGGTGATACCGCTTTAGGGGCTTAAAAATTCCAACGCTGCGCGTTGGCGACCAGGAAGTCGCGGAAGGCTTGAACGCGGGCGACGTTCTTTAACTCTTCTGGATAGACGAAATAGGCGTCGAGCGCGATGGCGTCGCCCTCGCCGAACAACTGCACCAGCCCGCCGTTTTCTTCGACTAGGTAGTCCGGCAGCATTGCAATGCCGAGGCCGCGCTGGCAGGCGCGCAGGATGCCGAGAATATTATTGATGATCAGGTGCGGGATGCGCGGCCCTTTGCCGTCGCGCGCCACCTCGATCAGCCAGCGAGCGCGTTGCAGATAGGTCGGGACATTGCCGCCGAGCACCAGGAGCCGGTGGTTGTCCAGGTCCTCCAAATTCCGCGGCGTGCCGAATCTCTTGAGATATTCGGGCGAGGCATAAACGTGGAAATGCACCGAAAACAGCTTGCGCTGAATAAGATCCGGCTGGGTCGGCTGGCGGAGCCGGATGGCGACGTCGGCTTCGCGCATGGCCAGGTCGAGCTCCTCGTCGGTGGTGAGAAGCGTAATGTGAACTTCGGGATAAAGGTCGGCGAACTCGCCGAGCCGCGGCGTAAGCCAGTGCACGCCGATGCCCGGCGTCGTCGTCACCCGCAGATCGCCGTTCGGCCGTTCGCGGCTATCGGTGAGCTTGGCGCGCGCCGCTTCGAGCTTCATGAACACGTCGTGGGCGGTGCGATAAAGGAGCTCGCCCTGCTCGGTCAGGATCAGGCCGCGCGCGTGGCG
The DNA here is from genome assembly GCA_046730495.1 of Pseudomonadota bacterium. Taxonomy (GTDB): domain Bacteria; phylum Pseudomonadota; class Alphaproteobacteria; order Rhizobiales; family Xanthobacteraceae; genus BOG-931. The sequence goes on along the minus strand of JBKPIZ010000171.1, from coordinate 13,310 downwards.
GTGGAACAGCGAGACCGTCAGCTCCTGTTCGAGCGCGCTGACTTGGCGCGACACCGCCGATTGCGACAGCCCAAGCTGCTCGCCGGCATGCGTGAAGCTGCCGGCTTCGGCCGCGGCGTGAAATACTTTGAGCTTGTCCCAATCCATCTGCTGTTTCCTGCCTGACCACGCGGCTAGATCGCGAAACTCACTCCGCCGCCAGTTCCACTGGCATCCGTGGCTCGGCCTCGCCATGCGCCGCCAGAAATCGTTCAGCCTCCAGCGCCGCCATACAGCCGAGCCCGGCTGCGGTGACCGCTTGCCGATAAACGTCGTCGCTGACGTCGCCGGCGGCGAACAAGCCCGGCACCGACGTTGCCGTCGAGTGCGGAGCGGTCTTGACGTAACCCGAAGGCTTCATCTCGACCTGCCCGGCAACAAGTTCAGTCGCCGGCGAATGACCGATGGCGATGAAAATTCCGTCCACCGGCCGCTCGACGATTTCGCCGGTCTTGACGTTGCGTAGCACCGCGCCGTTCACTTTGAGCGGAGTGTCAGAACCCCGCACGTCGTCGAGGACCGTATTCCAAAGCACCGAGATTTTCGGATTCTGATAAAGTCGCTCTTGCAGGATGCGCTCGGCACGCAGGTGATCGCGCCGATGCACGAGTGTTACCTTTGACGCAAAATTGGTGAGAAAGAGCGCCTCCTCGACGGCGGTATTGCCGCCGCCGATTACCAGAACTTCCTTGCCGCGATAGAAAAAACCGTCGCAGGTGGCGCAGGCGGAAACGCCATAGCCGCGAAATTTTTGCTCCGACGGCAAATCGAGCCAGCGCGCCTGGGCGCCGGTCGCCAGAATGAGCGTGTCGGCGAGGTAAACGTCGCAGGACTCGCATTCGACGCGGAACGGGCGCTTGCCCAGATCGACTTTGTTGACGTGATCGGCAACGAGCTTGGTGCCGACATGAGCCGCTTGCTTCTGCATCTGCTCCATCAGCCACGGCCCCTGGATCACATCGGCATAGCCCGGATAATTTTCGACGTCGGTCGTGATCGTGAGCTGCCCGCCAGGCGCGATGCCTTGGATAAGGATCGGGTCGAGCATGGCGCGCGCGGCATAAATCGCCGCCGTGTAGCCGGCCGGACCGGAGCCGATGATCACGAGCTTGGCGCCAATGGCGTGCTTGGAACTCGGCACCAGCTTAACCCCGCGGGTTGCGGCAGATGAGAGGATGCTCGATCTGCCTGATGCCCTTGGCGAAGTGGGCGTTGTGGAGGCTCGGCTGCCAACTGGCGGCATGGCAGCACACCGGTTCCTATCTAAGGATTCTGGGGAGCTATGCAAGATATGCAACCCCCCGGCCGCACAAGGGACCGGCCGACAGTCCCCAATATTCCCTGCGATCCCCCGGTTCTAAGCCCCAAAATCGTAATGGCCGGGAATGAGACCGGCCATTAGGTTGCGAGACTTCTGAATTCGGCTGGCGCGCTATTTCCACTCGACCTTCATGACTTCATAGGCCTTGGCGCCCCCCGGCGTGACCACCTCAACCTGGGCGCCTTTCTTTTTTCCGACCAAGGCGCGCGCTAGCGGCGAGGTGATGGAAATCTTGCCTTTCTTGGCATCCGCCTCCGGTTCGCCAACGATCTGCCACACCGTTTTTTTGTCGGTGTCTTCGTCGATGAGCGTGACGGTCGCGCCAAAGGTGATCGTGTCGCCGGAAAGCTTTGAGACATCAATTACTTCAGCGCGCGCCATCTTATCTTCAAGCTCCGCGATGCGGCCCTCGTTGATCGACTGCGATTCTTTTGCCGCGTGATATTCGGCATTTTCCGAAAGATCGCCGTGGGTGCGGGCGTCGGTGATCTGCTGGATGATCCGAGGCCGCTCAACTTGCTGGCAGTGCTTTAACTCGGACTCCAATGCCGAGTAGCCCTCTGCCGTCATCGGAATCTTTTCCATCAGTCCAAACCTCCTAGAGCAGAGTCAAAAAATCCCATCGCGGACCGAAGCATCGCCTGGCCCCGCGACGTGGAAATGGCTCTACACGTGCCGTCGTTGTGGCCGCTCCGACGCTCGATCAGATTCGGCCCCGAAATAATTTTGCAGCGCACAAACCTCGAGGTCGCCTCCGAGATAGGCTCTGATGCCCTGCGCTGCGGCGACGGCCCCTGAAAGAGTGGTGTAGTACGGCACTTTATGCAAGAGGGCAGCGCGGCGCAGCGACCGGCTATCGGCCAGCGCGGTCGCCCCTTCGGTGGTGTTAAAGACGACCTGAACCTCGCCGTTTTTGATGGCATCGACGATATGCGGTCGGCCTTCCGCGACTTTGTTGATCTTGACGGCGGCGACGCCGTGTTCGGCGAGATAGCGCTGGGTTCCCGAGGTCGCCATTACGCGGAATCCCAATCCGGCAAGCAATCGCGTCGCTTCAAGAATGCGCGGCTTGTCGGCGTCCTTGACAGAAACGAAAACGGTGCCTGATTTCGGCAGCCGCGCGCCGCCGCCGAGCTGGCTCTTGGCGAAGGCGACATTATAGTCGCGATCGATTCCCATCACCTCGCCAGTCGATTTCATTTCCGGGCCGAGCACGGTGTCGACTTTGTCGCCAAACCGCGCGAACGGAAACACCGCCTCCTTCACGCCGACATGGCGAGCGCGGCCGGGCTCGAACTGCTGCGGCTTGAGGTGAAAGCTGGCCAACGATTCGCCGGCCATGATGCGGGCGGCGATCTTGGCCGCCGGTATGCCACTCACTTTGGCGACGAAGGGCACCGTGCGCGAAGCGCGCGGATTGACCTCGAGCACGTAAATGTCGCCGTCCTTGATGGCATATTGCACATTCATCAAGCCGCCGACTTTGAGCGCGAGCGCAAGCGCACGCGTCTGGCGAGAGAGTTCGGCGATCGCCTCGGCCGACAGATTGTGCGGCGGCAGCGAGCAGGCCGAATCGCCGGAGTGAATCCCGGCTTCCTCGATGTGCTCCATGATGCCGGCGATGTAGGTGTCCTTGTCGTCGGAAAGGCAGTCGACATCGACTTCGACCGCATCGGTGAGATAGCTGTCGATGAGCAGCGGCCGCTTGTCGGACACCGCGATCTCCGAGGGGCGATCGAGATCGCTGGCGAGCCGCGCGACGTAACGGTCGAGTTGATGCGCGTCGTGCACGATCTCCATGGCCCGACCGCCGAGCACATATGAGGGACGGATCACGATCGGATAGCCGATCGATTCGGCGATCGCGCGCGCTCGCTCGGGACTGGTCGCGATACCACTGCGCGGCTGGCGCAGCTTGAGCCGGTCAAGAAGCCGTTTGAAGCGGTCCCGGTCTTCGGCCAGATCTATCGCGTCGGGCGAAGTGCCGAGGATCGGCACCTGCGCCAATTCCAACGCTTCGGCGAGCTTGAGCGGGGTCTGCCCACCGAACTGCACGATGACACCGTGCAGCGTGCCGTTAGCGCGCTCGCTCGCGATGATTTCGATGACGTCCTCGGCGGTCAGCGGCTCGAAATAGAGCCGGTCGGAGGTGTCGTAATCGGTCGACACCGTCTCCGGATTGCAGTTGATCATAATGGTTTCGTAGCCCGCGTCCTTGAGCGCGAAGCAGGCGTGGCAGCAGCAATAATCGAATTCGATGCCTTGCCCGATGCGGTTTGGGCCGCCGCCAAGAATGATGATTTTTTTCTTGTCCGACGGCGCCGCCTCATCGACGGCGCGTCCGGCAAACGGCGTTTCGTAGGTCGAATACATATAGGCCGTCGGCGAGGCGAATTCGGCCGCGCAGGTGTCGATGCGCTTGAAGATCGGCCGCACCGTGAGCTCGCGCCGGCGCCGCGCGACGTCCTCGACGCTTGTGCCAGTCAGACGGCCGAGCCGCGCATCGGAAAATCCCATCGCCTTGAGACGGCGCAATGCCGTTGCCGTCGCCGGCAAACGCTTGGCGCGGATCTGCGCCTCCATGTCGACGATGCCGCGGATTTGCGCCAGAAACCACGGATCGAGTCGGCATGCGGTATGGATTTCAGCATCGCTCATGCCAAGCCGCATCGCCTGCGCGACTTTGAGAATCCCGTCCGGCGACGGCGTGCCAAGCGCGGCGCGGATCGCGTTCTTGTCGTCGCCCTGGCCGAGCCCAGGGATTGCGATCTCGTCCAAACCGGTCAGGCCGGTCTCCAGCGAGCGCAGCGCTTTCTGCAAGCTTTCGGCGAAGGTGCGGCCGATCGCCATCGCCTCGCCGACCGATTTCATCGAGGTGGTGAGCACCGGCTCGGCGCCGGGAAATTTCTCAAAGGCAAAGCGCGGCACCTTGGTGACGATGTAATCAATCGTCGGCTCGAACGATGCCGGTGTGGCGCCGCCGGTAATGTCGTTGGCGATCTCATCAAGCGTGTAGCCGACGGCGAGCTTGGCCGCGACCTTGGCAATCGGGAAACCGGTGGCCTTGGACGCGAGCGCCGACGAGCGCGACACGCGCGGGTTCATCTCGATGACCACAAGCCGTCCATCGGCGGGATTGACCGCGAATTGCACGTTCGAGCCGCCGGTCTCCACCCCGATCTCGCGCAACACCGCGATCGAGGCGTCGCGCATGATCTGGTACTCCTTGTCGGTGAGCGTGAGCGCCGGCGCGATGGTGATGGAATCGCCGGTATGCACGCCCATCGGATCGAGGTTCTCGATCGAACAGATGATGATGCAATTGTCGTTCCTGTCGCGCACCACCTCCATTTCGAATTCTTTCCAGCCGAGCACCGACTCTTCGATCAGCACTTCGCTGGTCGGCGAGGCATCGAGCCCGCGCTCGACGATCTCGATGAATTCCTCCTTGTTATAGGCGATGCCGCCGCCGGTGCCGCCGAGCGTGAACGACGGCCGAATGATCGCCGGCAGCCCGATATCGTCGAGTGCTTGCAGCGCAGCGATCAGCGTCTTGACCTGATGCGAGCGCGGCGTCGAAAGCCCGATCTTGGTCATGGCCTCGCGGAACAGCTTGCGGTCTTCTGCCTTGTCGATTGCGGCCGCGGTCGCCCCGATCATGGTGACATCGTATTGGTCGAGCACGCCCATACGGCGCAGCGACAGCGCGGTGTTGAGCGCGGTTTGCCCGCCCATCGTCGGCAATAGCGCAAAACCGCCCGGCACCACGTTGCGCTCTTTGGCGATGATCTTGGCGACGATCTCCGGCGTGATCGGCTCGACGTAAGTCGCGTCCGCCAGATCCGGATCGGTCATGATCGTGGCCGGATTGGAATTGACCAGGACGACGCGATAGCCCTCGGCCTTGAGCGCCTTGCAGGCTTGCGTGCCGGAATAATCGAACTCGCACGCCTGGCCGATGACGATCGGGCCGGCGCCGATGATCAGGATCGAGGATATGTCGGTGCGTTTAGGCATCGCCTCTGCGTTTTGCACACAAAAAAAGGGCGCGCGTAGTGCGCGTCCTCGGGCGAGCGGGGCTCGGCCCCGCGCGAGAGCGTCTTAGGACAGATTCGACGGGGAGGGAAGGCCGATTGCCTGATTTTCCTTACTGAAATCAGGTGTCCGCGCCGCGCGAGCCAAGTCACCCACGCTCAGCGCTTGGCCTCGCGCATCATCGCCACGAAGCGGTGGAACAGGAAGTGGCTATCGCGCGGCCCGGGCGAAGCCTCCGGATGATATTGCACCGAGAAGACCGGCCGGTTTTTGAGCGCCAGTCCGCAATTCGAGCCATCGAACAGCGATACATGGGTCTCCACCGCATGATCGGGCAGCGTCGCCCGATCTACCGCGAAGCCGTGGTTCATCGACGTGATCTCGACCTTGCCGGTGGTGAGGTCCTTCACTGGATGGTTGGCGCCGTGATGGCCCTGATGCATTTTCATGGTCTTGGCGCCGACCGCGAGCGCCAGCATCTGGTGACCGAGGCAAATGCCGAACACCGGTTTCTGCTCGATCAAGGCGCGAATGACCGGCACCGCATATTGGCCGGTCGCCGCCGGGTCGCCCGGCCCGTTGGAGAGGAAAATGCCGTCCGGCTTAAGCGAAAGAATATCGGCCGCGGCGGTGGTGGCCGGCACCACGGTGACTTTGCAGGCATTGCCGGCAAGCTGGCGCAGAATATTGCGCTTGATCCCGTAATCGATGGCGACGACATGAAATTCCGGCTGCGTCTGCCGGCCATAGCCTTCGCCCCAAAGCCACGGCGTTTCGTCCCAGGTGAAGCGCTGGCCGGTGGTGACCATCGGCACCAGATCCATGCCGACCAGACCCGGCCACGCCTTGGCTTCGCGGTGAAGGGCGTCGCGATCGAAACGGCCGGACGGTTCATGGGCAATGACCGCATTGGGCATGCCTTTTTGCCGGATCAGCGCGGTCAGCGCGCGGGTGTCGATACCGGCAAGCCCAATTACGCCGCGGCTCTTGAGCCATTGATCGAGATGCCGCGTTGCGCGGTAGTTCGACGGTGCGGTGATGGCCGAGTGCAGCACGACGCCGCGGGCGCCGGGTGTCGCTGCCAGATTGATCGTCTCAATGTCCTCATCGTTGGTGCCGACATTGCCGATATGCGGGAAGGTGAAGGTGATGATCTGTCCGGCATAGGAGGGATCAGTGAGGATCTCCTGATAGCCGGTCATGGCGGTGTTGAAGCAGACCTCGCCGACCGCGTGCCCGGTGGCGCCAAAGCCCTGCCCTTCGAGCACGGTGCCGTCGGCAAGCACGAGCAGCGCCGTCGGCTTGGCCTCGTCCCAGCCGCCATGGTCCTGCGGAGGCTGTTCGGTGCCAGCAGAACGGGCCTGCGGCTTGCGGCTCGTGGTGCGGTTTGTGGTGCCGTTCATGGCCTCTTAGTTGCGTATTATATGTCTCCGCGCAACCAGCGTGCGCTTTTAGCCACCATATAATCTGCAGCCGGCAAGGCGGCGGGGCCGCGGTTCGTCTCAGATCGTCTCGGATCTTCTCGGATTCTGGCGCTAGCCCATTGCGCCGAGTTAAGAACGAGAGCAATGAACGCGTGTGGACTAGGAGATTTTCAATCAAGCGAGGGTCGACGTGCTACGCGACGACATCAACAGCGCTCTAAAACAAGCCATGAAATCCGGTGAGGCGCAGCGCGTCTCGACGCTGCGACTGGTCAATGCTGCGATCTTGGAGCGAGAGACCCGCGGCGCCGAGCGCACCACGCTCAACGACACCGAAATCGTCGACGTGATGCAGAAAATGGTGAAGCAGCGCCAGGAAGCGCTCGAACTTTATGAAAAAGCCGGACGCAGCGAACTCGCGGCCAAGGAGCGCCAGGAGATCGAGATCATTTCGGCCTATCTGCCCAAACAGATGTCCGATATCGAAGCGGCGCAGGTGATTTCGACGCTGATCAAGGAGCTGGAAGCGGCAACGCTCAAGGACATGGGGCGCACCATGGCGGCGCTCAAGCAGCGCTTTGCCGGCCAGATGGACTTTGCCAAGGCCGGCGCCCAAGTAAAGAAGCTGTTGGGCGGTTAGCGCAAATAAAGAAGCTGTTGGGCGGTTAGCCCAAATAAAGAAGCTGTTGGGCGGTTGGCCCGAATGAAAAAGCTGCAAATGAAAAAACGATTGGCCGGTTGACGAGACCTTATGTTTCTAACTGCGCCGCGGCGACTGTGCGAAGACGGAGATGGCTATGTCTGGTTTTACGGTCGGTTTTGTCCTCTTCCCCGACCTCACCCAGCTCGACCTCACGGGGCCGCTGCAGGTGCTGGCCCGCTTGCCGCAGTCGAGGACCGTCGTGGCGGCGAAATTGGAAAGCCCGGTACCGAGTGATTGCGGAGTGAGTCTCTCGCCGACCCACAGTTTCGCGAATTGCCCGCCGCTCGACCTGATCTGCGTTCCCGGCGGCGTCAAAGGCGTCATCGGCGCGATCGGCGATCGCGAGACCATCGATTTCGTCCGCCGGCAGGCGGCTGGCGCGAAATACATCACCGCGGTTTGCACCGGCGCTTTCGTGCTCGGCGTCGCCGGGTTGCTGCAAGGCCGGCGAGCGACCACGCATTGGGCCTATACCGAATTGTTGCCTCTGCTCGGCGCGAAATACGAAAAGGCAAGAATTGTGCGCGACGGCAATCTGATCACTGCGGGCGGCGTCACCGCCGGCATCGATTTTGGGCTCAGTGTGGTTGCGGAAATCGCCGGCGAGACGACCGCTCGGACGATTCAGCTCGGCATCGAATATGACCCGGCGCCGCCGTTCGATTCGGGCCATCCGGATCGCGCCCCGGAATCAATCAAAGCCGCATTATCGGAGCGCTACGGCAAGGCCAGAGCGGCGCTTCGTGACAGCATCACGCAGTCGGTCATGGCATAATTTGTTCTTAAGGAGCATCCCGTCGTGTCTCGCTTTTATCTGCGCTCGATTGCAACCGCTCTCTTGCTCTCGGCCGCCACTTTGTCGGCAGGGGCGCAAGATTGGCCGACGCGGCCGATCCGCGCGCTCACCACGGCAAGCCCGGGCGGCATCAGCGACGTCTTTATGCGCGCGCTCGGCAGCGGCTCGGCCATCCGATCGTGGTCGAAAATCGTCCTGGCGGCATGCAGAATGTCGGAGCTCGGGCCTGCCAGGACGCTGCGCCGGATGGCTACACCATCTGCATCATCAATGCCGATCCGATCATCTACAACCAGTTCCTGATCAAGGACATGCCGTTCGATCCGGAGCACGGCCTGCAGCCGATCACCAAACTGTTCGATCTGATCCACGTCATGGTGGTCAACGCCGATCTGAAAGTGAAAACCGTCGACGAGCTTGTCGCATTGTCGAAAAAGCGGCCCGGGAGTTTGTCTTACCAGACGCCCGGCGCGCCGATGGTGCTCTACATGGAGACGCTGAAAAGAGAACGCGGCGCCGACTGGGTGCGGGTGCCGTTCAAAGGCGGCGGCGAGGCGGTCAATGCCATCCTCTCGGGCTTCACCCCGATCGGCCTGATCGGCGAGGGCAATGTCATCGGCCAGATCAGGGCCGGCACCATGACGCCGCTGGTCATGCTCAACAACATTCACTCACCGAATTTTCCGAAAACGCCGACGCTGAACGAGACCGGCTATGACGGCCCGCCGTCGCGCGGCTGGTATGGTCTGTTCGCGCCGGCCGGAACGCTGCGGCCGATCGTCGACCGCCTCGCCAAGGAGGTCGCCGCGATCGTGGCCGAGCCCGACTTCGCGCAGAAACAGCTAAAGGACCGCAGCCTCGTTGGCGGCACCAATGCGCCCGATGCGTTTGCCGCCGAGATCGCGGAGGACCGCAAAGTGGCGGAGCAGGTGGTCAAAGCCGCCGGGATGGGCGCGGAATGATTTTGTCATTGCAGCACCTCTCCCCGTTGTACGGGGAGAGGTCGGATTGCGAAGCAATCCGGGTGAGGGGGCGTAGCTGTAATTCTGAGCTCGTCGGCTAATCCCCCTCACCCCGACCCTCTCCCCGCACGCGGGGAGAGGGTCGAGTTGCCTCACCTGTGGATAACCGGGACAAGGCGCGGCCTTGCCGATGCGGCGATCCCGTCGGCTAGCTTCACACCGCCACTGCGTTAAGATTCGCGAATCACCATGCGATTTACGCCGCAATTTCTTGACGAGCTGCGGGCGCGGCTTCCGGTCTCGGAAGTCGTCGGCCGGCGCGTGAAATTGCGCAAGGCCGGCCGCGAATGGAAGGGGCTGTCGCCCTTCAACAAGGAGAAGACGCCATCGTTCTTCGTCAATGACCAGAAGGCGATGTGGTTTGACTTCTCCTCCGGCAAGAACGGCAACATTTTCGATTTTCTCATGCTCACCGAAGGCGTGAGCTTTCCCGAAGCGGTCGAGCGGCTGGCGCAGCAAGCCGGCGTTCCCCTGCCGGTGATGACCCGCGAGGCGCAGGCGCAGGAGGAACGCCGCAAGAGCTTGCACGATATCGTTGAACTCGCGGCCAAATACTTCGAGTCGACGCTGGCTTCGCGCGCCGGCGCGCGCGGCCGCGGTTATCTCCTTGATCGCGGCATTGCCGCCCCAACCCAGCTCAAATTCCGGCTCGGCTATGCCGCGGCCGAGCAATACGCGCTGAAAGAGCATCTCGGCGCGGCGAAAATCCCGGTCGAGGATATGATCGAAGCGGGATTATTGGTGAGCGGCGAGGACATCGCCGTGCCCTATGACCGATTCCGCGATCGGGTGATGTTTCCGATCACCGATTGGCGCGGGCGCGTCATCGCTTTCGGCGGCCGCGCGCTCGATAAAGATGTTGCGGCCAAGTACCTCAATTCGCCGGAGACGCCGCTCTTCCACAAAGGCGCGACGCTTTACAACATCGCCGGCGCCCGCAAGGCCGCGCATGACGGCGCAGCGGTCATCGCGGTGGAAGGTTATATCGACGCCATCGCCATGGTCAGTGCCGGGTTTGAGGCGACCGTCGCGCCGCTCGGCACCGCGCTCACCGCCGAGCAGCTTGCTTTGATGTGGCGCATGGCCGACGAGCCGATACTCTGCTTCGACGGCGACGACGCCGGGCGGCGCGCCGCCTATCGCGCGGTCGATCTGGCGCTGCCGCTGCTCAAACCCGGCAAGAGCCTGAAATTCGCCGCGCTGCCGGACGGCCAGGATCCCGACGATGTCGCGCGCTCCGGCGGGCGGGCGGCGATCGAAGATGTGCTGGGCGCGGCGCGGCCGCTCGCGCATGTGCTGTGGGCTCGCGAGAGCGAGGCCGGCCCATTCGACACGCCAGAACGCCGCGCGGCGCTTGAAGCGCGCATCGGCCAGATCATCGCGACCGTCGCGGAAGAGACGGTGCGCCGCTACTACAAGCAGGACTTCGCCGCTCGGCTGCGGCAGATGTTCGCCCCGTCAAACTTCGCCGCTGCCAAGACTATCGGCGCGCTGGGCGGACATTTCGAGCGTCGGTTCGACGCGCCGGCATCCGGCCGCCGCTTCGACAAGGCCCGCGGCGCCGTTCCGTCACGCGCGCCCGGCGCGTTCGAGGAGACCTATATCGCCGCGAGTCCGCAGCTCGCATCAAGCCCGGTCCATCGCGGCCACCGTGCGGCAATCCCGCGCCGGGAAGCGCTGATCATGCAAGCGGCGATCAACCACCCGTGGCTCTTGCATGAGTATCTCGAGGAATTCGCCGCCGCCGAGTTCCGCCACGCCGATACGCAAAAGCTCAAAGGCGTGCTGATTGACGTCTTTGCCCATCATTTTGCCGAAGACTTCGCTCAACGGTCAGGTGAGTCCGGCGCCGAGGCCGAACGAGCGGCGCTCGCTGGCGAGCTCACCAGGCGCGGGTTCGCCGATCTGCTCAAGCGCATCGAGCGCACCATCACCACCCCTTCGGTTTGGGGTGCGCAGCCGCAGGCCGCGGCCGCCGATGTTTTACCGACATGGAAGCAGCTCATCGCCTTGCATCGGCAATGGCATTCCCTAACTAGGGAACTTAAGGACGCGGAAACAGCGCTCGGCCAGGACAATACCGAGGCGAATTACGCCCGGTTGCGCGACGTCAAGGCCAGACTGACTTCGCTCGAGGGAACCGAAGCCCTGATCGAGGGATTCGGGGCCTCCTCGGGCCGGCCGGTCAGGTCATTGTAGCGGGAGTGCTTGCTGCCGGCCGCGGCCGGCCCGGCATGGGGTTAGGAGAGGTCGGCCCAACCGGGAGTGGTATAGTTAGTCGGAGCTTAACGCAGTTTCGACAAATTTGACCTCGATTCGGGTGGCGCAGGCCGGTAAAACCCGTGCCCGACGCTGCCCTTTGGCCGTCCGCCCCGCCTTGGAGTGCGTGGCGGCCCAGCAATGACCAGGGATAAGGGCTTGGCCCGGTCCCGGCGATCCGCGCCCGTGGCGACTCAGTTGCCATAGGGTAGGGGACTTGAGTGGCGGCCGGTGAAGGCGCGCAGTTGGAGATTGAAGAGCATGGCAACCAAAAGCGCGGCCACCAAGACCGTCCCAGCCAAATCCAAAGTGGTCCGCCCCGGGGTGACGACCCCGCAGAAAGAATCCGAGGCTCCGGAGAAGGAGGGGACCGAAACTCCGGATGCGCCGCTGCCGGTGCTCGATCTCTCCGACGCCGCCGTCAAGAAGATGATCAAGCAGGCCAAGAAGCGCGGCTACGTCACTTACGAACAGCTCAATGCCGTCATGCCGTCCGAGGAGGTGACCTCCGAGAAGATCGAGGACGTGCTGGCAATGATGAACGAAATGGGCATCAACGTCGTCGAGACCGAGGAAGCCGACAACGAGGAAGAGGAAGAGGCCGAAGAAGAAGAAAGTGAAGGCGGCGATGTCGTCGAGGTCGCCCCCAAGACGCCGGCAAAATCCGAAACCCGCGAGCCCGCCGAGCGCACCGACGATCCGGTGCGCATGTATTTGCGCGAAATGGGGTCGGTCGAGCTATTGTCCCGCGAGGGCGAAATCGCCATCGCCAAGCGCATCGAAGCCGGCCGCGAAGCGATGATCGCCGGGCTGTGCGAAAGCCCGCTGTCGTTCCAGGCCATCATCATCTGGCGCGACGAGCTCAACGAAGGAAAGGTCTTCCTCCGCGACATTATCGATCTCGAAGCGACCTATGCCGGCCCCGACGCCAAGCAGGCTGCGCCCGCGGTTGGCGTCGGCGAAGCTGGCGTGCCGGGCGGCAATGGCGGCACCGCATCCCCGCTGCAATCGGTTTCGCCACCTTCGGCGCCGCCCGCCGCGACGCCGTTTAAGCCCGCCGCGGTGGTCGGCGACGGCGAGGAAGGCGGCGAAGAGGGACAAATTCCGGAATCCGATCTCGACGAGGATGATCTCGAAAATTCGATGTCGCTCGCCGCGATCGAGGCCGAGCTCAAGCCGAAGGTGCTCGAGACTTTCGACACCATCGCCAACGAGTTCAAGCGGCTGCGCCGCCTGCAAGAGCAGGACATCCACAACAAGCTGCATTCGACCGGTTCGCTCACGCCGAGCCAGGAGCGTAAATACAAGAAGCTCAAGGAAGAGATCATCCAGCAGGTCAAGTCGCTCCGCCTCAATCAAGCGCGCATCGATGCGCTGGTCGAACAGCTCTACGACATCAACAAGCGGCTCGTCAGCCACGAAGGCCGCCTGATGCGCCTTGCCGACGGCCATGGCGTCGTCCGCGAAAGCTTCTTGAAGCAGTACCAGGGCTCAGAGCTTGATCCACGCTGGCTCAACCGCATCTCGAAGCTTTCCGAAAAAGGCTGGAAGAGCTTCGTCGCCCGCGACAAGGACCGCATCAAGGAATTGCGCACCCACATCCACACGCTTGCGACCGAGACCGGTCTCGAGATCGGCGAGTTCCGCAAGATCGTGCACATGGTGCAGAAGGGCGAGCGTGAAGCGCGGCAGGCCAAGAAGGAGATGGTGG
>JBKPIZ010000170.1:0-5573 GCA_046730495.1 Pseudomonadota bacterium | reverse complement strand
CACCGTAGCACACCGGGACGGGTGATCCTCATCGAGCCGCAAGAACAACATGACGGAGACGCCGGCAATAGCGAAGGCTTTATCTACAGCATGCTTTATCTGCCACAGCCGTGGCTCCGGACGGAGCTAGGATTTGAGCGCGATGCTAGTCTTGGTTTCCGCACGACATTAACGGACGATCCGCATCTTGCGATGGCGATTCGCAGGGCCTGCGCGGCCCTTGATGCACGAGCGGACAGATTGACGAGGGACCGCCGTGCTTGACGAGGTTCTGTGTTCGATCCGTGTCCATCTCGGCCTTCGCGCAGCTGTGGACGCAGTCTGGGCTCCCGCAGTGGCGCGGCGTGCCCACGAGCGATTGCTTGATGATCTTGCCGAAGACATAAGCGCCGACGCACTTGCCCGTGAGGTTGGCGCATCGGACCGTTTCCAGCTTGCCCGCGCGTTCCGCGCCGCTTACGGCACCTCTCCCCATTCCTATCGGGTTCAGATGCGCTTAATGAACGCGCGCCGCTTGCTGGCGCGGGGCGAGCGGCCCGCGGCCGTTGCTGCAGCCTGCGGCTTCGCCGACCAGAGTCATCTCGGGCGCTGGTTTCGACGGGCATTCGGCCTGACGCCGGGCGCCTATCGTAGCTGCTGCACAGGCGTTCCAGACACATACGCCATGGCCGGTTCAAATATCCCGCTTCGCTAGGCGGAATTGATGGACAATGTTCGATACCAAGGTGGCAATCCTGGTGCTTGAGGACTTGGCGATCTGGCAAAAGCTCAATGTCACCGCGTTTCTTGCGACCGGGATCGCCGCTGCGGCCCCGGAAGCATTGGGGGAACCTTACGAAGATTCAACGGGCCGCCTGTACGCCCGCATGCTCGGCCAACCGATACTGATTTTTGCAGCCCGGCCTGAAGCGTTGCTCCGGGCCTATCACGTTGGCATCGAGCGGAGTCTGAGGCGGGCGGTCTATGTCCGTGCCATGTTTTCGACCGGCCATGACGCGGCAAACCGCGCCGTGTTCAAGGCCGAGCCGGCGGATACGCCGGATCTTGTCGGGGTGGCGCTACGCGGGGCAAAGAGAGATGTCGATAAAGCGACCAAGGGTCTGGCATTGCACCCATAAGAGCCTTTGAGCAAAACTTTCAACCCGGGTGCGATTGAATAGATCACTATTTTTGCTGCGGCGCGCTTCTTCTAGATTTGGCACGGAGCCGCCCGCGAACCTCCGCAAGCGAATAGGTTTTGCCATCGATGCCTTGAAGGGCAAAATCGTTTGCCTTCCACCCGATCGCGTGGGTCGTATCCAGTATCATCAGGAGTAATCCTTAGCCTTACCCTAACGTTGCTTGCGCTGTAGCTTCCACCAGAGATTTTAAGCCAATCAACGCGGCTGCCGGATGTGTAATCACGTATGACGGGATCGCTTCGACGTAATTCCGCAACCTTCCTTTAGCTTCAAACCGTTTGCGAAACTCCGATCGAATGAGAAAATCCAAGATCCGAGGTGAAATACCTCCGGCAATATAGACCCCGCCTCGCGCCCCGAAAGTTAACGCCACATTTCCTGCGAACGATCCCAAAAAAGCGCAGAACGCAAACAGCGATTGTCTGGAAAGCTGACACTCACCACTGAAGGCGTTCTTAGTAATTTCAGCCGCGTTTCGCGGTGGGATTTCCAATCCTTCAAGCGCGGCAATCGCCTGATAGATGTTTTCCAATCCGCTACCAGAAATGGCGCGCTCGGCCGAAACATGGCCAAAGCGTTTGCGCAAGTGAGCCACGATGTGATCCTCTTGCTCGCAAATCGGTGCCAATGTTGCATGGCCTCCTTCGCTTGCGATAACCACCCGCCTTTCCGAGTGGTCAATTAGGCACGCGACACCTAGCCCGCTCCCTGGCCCGAGTACCGCCATCGGTGCTCCTGCTTCGGGCCTGCCGCCTCCTATCTGCGCCAAATCGTTGGATGTAAGACTGGGTAGCGAAAGAGCAACCGCCTCGAAGTCGTTGACAATTCGAACCTGCAGGCCGAAACCCGTTTGCAGCTCAGCGGCATCAATGACCCAGGAAGAGTTTGTCAGAGGGACACGCTCATCTATTACGGGGCCTGCAACAGCAAGCAACGCCTGATGGATCTGCGTCTGACTACAATGTTCCTTTAGGAAAATCGCCAGCACATCCGCAAATTGCCCAAACTTAGCTACGTCAAAGCTGCTGATTGCATTCAAGTTTCCATTCGATACCAGCGCGAACCTTGCGTTAGTAGCGCCAACATCGCCCACCAAAACTGAGCTTGTCATGTGATATCTGCCCGCCGCCCGATCAAATGTTCGTTTTGACTGATCGCAGCCGCTTGTGACAAAGTTTTTTGACTGTGGACCAGCCACTTTCTCAGATCAAGCGGTTGAAGTTCATGCATATGAGGCCGCATCGCCTTTTACTTCTCCCAATGACCATTGCCCAGTATCTTGGGTGTCGATTTTGTGCGATGCCGTTCCATAAATGTCATCACTCATTGGCTTGGCGGCACTGTTGGCCGATCTGACTCATTAACGTTGGCGCGCTACCTACCGTAGGAGCGAGAACGACGTCGAGATTTTTGGTCTCCGTCGTGGCTGGGACGCGCTCACGCATCTGAATCGAGGACGCGAGCAGTAGGTTGCAATGTTTACGGGCAAGGGTTTGCGGCGAGCATCTCTACACCAGGCAGGGCCTTACCCTCCAGCCATTCCAGGAAGGCGCCGCCGGCGGTCGAAACATAGGTAAATCGCTCGGCCACAATCGCGCTATTAAGGGCCGCGACCGTGTCCCCGCCGCCGGCGACCGAGACGAGCTTGCCAGCCTCGGTCAGCTCCGCCGTCGCTTTCGCGACTTCAATTGTACCCTGGTCGAATGGCTTCACCTCGAAGGCGCCGAACGGCCCGTTCCACACAAGCGTCTTCGCCTGCACTAACACCGAAATAACACGCTGTACGCTACGAGGGCCGATATCGAGAATCATATCGAAGGCACCAATCTCATTCACGGAGACGACCCGCGACTGGACGTTTGCCTCCAATTTCTGTGCCACCACGGCGTCAACCGGAAGCACGATCTCGCGGCCTTTCGCCTCCGCGTGAGCCATAATCTCTCGCGCCGTGGAGAGGAGATCGTACTCACACAGCGATCTACCGACATTATGACCCAGTGCGGCCAAGAACGTGTTCGCCATTCCGCCCCCAATAATGAGGACGTTCACCCGGGCCAAAAGATTGCGGAGCAGGCCAAGCTTGGTGGAGACCTTGGCGCCGCCCACGATCGCCGCGAGCGGACGACTCGGCGTCTCCAGCACTTTGGTCAGCGCCTCGAGTTCGGCTTGCATGGTACGGCCAGCATAGCTGGGCAGCTTGTGGCCAAGCCCCTCGACCGAGGCATGCGCGCGATGCGCCACCGAAAAGGCATCATTGACGAAAATGTCGCCGAGCGCCGCGAGCTTCGCAACGAAATCAGGATCGTTCTCTTCCTCGCCCACATGAAACCGAGTGTTTTCCAGGCATACGATGTCGCCAGGGTTCATAGCGGCGACCGCCGCGGTTGCTTCTTTCCCTATGCAGTCCTCAGCGAAGGCAACCGGCCGCTTCAGGACGTCCGCAATCGCCGGGGCCAGCAGCTTGAGTGACTGCTTGGGATCGTGTCCGCTCGGGCGCCCGAAATGGGAGAGCAAAATGACTTTGCATCCTTTGTCGACCAACTCAATGATAGTTGGGGCAATACGTTCGATACGGGTCCTATCGGTGACCTTGCCGCCTACGACCGGTACGTTGAGGTCCACGCGTACCAGCACGCGTTTGTTCTTGATATCAGCGTCGTCAAGCGTCGCAAACGCTCTCATGCTCGCCTCTCCCGAAGACGGCACCAACAATACCAGAGTTGGCAAAGTTATTCGATCACCTCGTTGGCGACGCGAGTACGTTCTGCGGAATGGTAAGACCTAGCGCCTTGGCGGTCTTTAGATTGATGACAAGATCAAATTTGGTCGGCTGCTCGACCTTGCCTTACATCCACTTGACAACATGCAACGCTAATTTTGCTGCGCACCTTCTTCCGTGCGCACTTCCTGAATACCTTGGAGGATGAGGCGATGGCTGACATAATACAGTTTGCTCGTATCGCTCGACATTGACTGCGCGATGGCCAACGCACGCGCAGCGCCAGCTCGTCGAGCCGGTCGCGCGCCACGCGCGCCGGTCGCCGAGTTCTCGACGCCGAGGAATAAGCGTTGCTCGGGCATCCCGCGATTTCCGGCGCCATGCGGCGCAGCGATCCGGGACGCTGTCTGATCAGCAAATCGGGGTCCGGCGATCCCCATCGCGGGCACGGGACCTTATCGGAACTTGTCCAATTGCCGGTGCTCGGCCCTGATCCAGCGGATCGTGCCGCTGGTCGAGCGCATGACCACGGTTTCGGTTTCGATCACGTCTCTGCCGAACTGCACGCCGCGCAGCATTTGGCCGTCGGTGACGCCGGTCGCCGCGAACAGGCATTCGCCTTTGACCATGTCTTCGATCTGATATTTACGTCGCGGATCTTTGATGCCCATTTTGGCGGCACGCTCGCGCTTCTCTTCGGTATCGAGCACGAGCCGCGTCTGCATCTGCCCGCCGATACAGCGGAGCGCAGCGGCCGCTAGCACGCCCCCAGGCGCGCCACCGATGCCGAGATAGATGTCGATGCCGGTCTTGTCCGGATCGGCGGTGTGGATCACGCCGGCGACATCGCCGTCGGTGATCAGGCTGACCGCGGCACCGGCCTTGCGCACCGCCCCGATCAAGTCGGCATGGCGCGGCCGGTCAAGGATCATCGCGGTGATCGCCTCCGGTTTGACGCCTTTGGCCTTGGCGAGGTTGACGATGTTTTCCTCGGCCGGCGCGTCGAGATCCACGACGTTTTTCGGATAGCCGGGGCCGACGGCGATCTTGTCCATGTAGTCGGTCGCGTGTAAGAGCGTGCCATCCTGCGCCATCGCAAGGGTGGCAATGGCGCCTGGCATGTTCTTGGCGCAGAGCGTCGTGCCCTCGAGCGGATCGACGGCGATATCCACCTTCGGCCCCGATCCGGTGCCGACCTTCTCGCCAATGAACAGCATCGGCGCTTCGTCCATCTCGCCTTCGCCGATCACCACCGTGCCTTCGATCTCAAGCCCGCTCAGTTCGCGGCGCATTGCATCGACAGCCGCCTGATCCGACATCTTTTCCGCGCCGCGCCCGCGCAATCGCGCAGCGGCCACTGCGGCCCGTTCCGTTACCCGCACGATTTCGAGCGACAGCGCGCGCCCGAGACCCGTGTGCTGGCCTGTGTGCTGGTTGGCCGGCTTCGATGACATGAGGCAATCTCCAGTGGCGATAAAAACTCCCGCAGCGCGGCCCTAAAGCGCGTCAGGCCCGCTCGACGCGGATGACCCGTGGCCGCCTATAAACAACCCGATCCCGCCGCACCGCGGCAAGGGCCTTGTGGACGGCGTCTTCACTGGTCGCCATAGTGTTGCCGCCTGATATGTCCACGGAGATCGTCGCGTGGTAAGTAAACAAGCACCCAGATCGAA
>JBKPIZ010000169.1:0-5786 GCA_046730495.1 Pseudomonadota bacterium | reverse complement strand
GCGCGCGAGCGGTAAGGCGCGGACTTGTACCAGACCGGCGGCAGCCCGAGCACCTCCCATGGATAGCAGGAGCACAGCGTGCACACGATCATATTGTGCAGTTTCGGCGTGTTCTCGACCGCGATCAGATGATCGCCGACGCGATTGACAACACCCAATGCCAGCACCGCCTTGGTCGCATCATCGAGCAGCGCCCGCTTGAACGAAGGATCGCTCCAGGCTTTGGCGACGACGCGCGCGCCGATATGCGGGCCGACTTTGGTTTCGTAGGCCTCGATGATGGCGTCGAGCGCGGCCGGATCGACATAGCCTTTTTCGGTGAGCACGGTCTCGAGCGCCCGGACCCGCAATTGCATTTCCGAGAGCTCCGAGCCGTGCTCGTCATGATCATGATGATGCTCGTGTTTTTGGTCCATGGCGCGCTATTCCGTTTCCCGAAGGCTATCAAGGCAGATTATAGTATGACCGCCAACCATGCGAAACACGACCGCGCGCATCGCCGACGAAATCGATCGCATCACGGCGGCGGTGGGCCGCATCGCGACCTGGTGCGCGCTTTATGTCGTACTGGCTGAGTTTGCCGTGGTCGTGCTGCGCTATGCGCTCGGCTTCGGCTCGATCCGGCTGCAGGAATCGGTCCTTTATGCGCATGCCGGTCTGTTCATGCTGGCGGCGGCCTGGACGCTGCAAACCGACGGGCATGTGCGTGTCGACATCTTTTATGCCCGCGCCACTGCACGCGCGCGCGCGGCGGTCGATCTTCTCGGCGCTGTCGTGTTTCTGTTGCCTTTTGCCGCCGTCCTGTTCGCTGTGACATTGCCCTATGTCGAGCGTTCCTGGCACATCTTCGAAACTTCGCCGCAGCCGAGCGGTTTGCCGTTCGTCTACCTACTCAAGACTGTCATTCTGGTATTCGCCGCCTTGATCGGCCTGCAGGGCGTGGCCCAGGCGCTGCGTGCCGCGCTCGTTTTGAGCGCTTCCTCTCGGCAACGACCGCATTGACCATGGGTGAAACGCTCGCGGTTGCGATGGTGCTCGCGGTCTGCGCCTTGCTGCTGGTCGGCTATCCGGTCGCATTCACGCTCGCCGGCGTGTCGCTGGGCTTCGCTAGTCTGGGCGCCGCCTTGGGCATCATGGACTTTGCGCTCCTTGGCGCGCTGCCGGCGCGCATTTTCGGCATCATGACCAATGACGTGCTGCTGGCGATCCCGCTCTTCATTTTCATGGGCGTGATGCTGGAGCGCTCGCGCGTCGCCGAGGAATTATTGGAAACCATGGGGCGGCTGTTCGGCCGCGTGCCGGGTGGGCTGGGTATATCGGTGATCATCGTCGGCGTGCTTTTGGCGGCGGCCAAGGGCGTTGTCGGCGCCACGACCGTTACCATGGGCCTGATCGTGCTGCCGACCATGCTGCGTCACGGTTATGACAAGGCGCTGGCCGCGGGCACAGTTGCGGCCACGGCGACGCTGGCGCAGATTTTCCCGCCGGCCACCGTGCTCGTTCTACTCGGCGATCAGCTGAGTAACTCGTATCAGGCGGCGCAATTGGCCAAAGGCAATTTTGCGCCGCAGACGGTCACCGTGGCCGATCTGTTTGCCGGCGCCATCTGTCCGGCGCTGGTCCTGGTCTTGCTTTATTTGCTTTACGTCGTTGCCGTGGCGATCGTCAGGCCAAAGAAATCTCCCGCCATCGCCGCCGATCCATCGGCGCCGCTCGGCGCCGCATTTGGCGCGCGTCTGTTGTCGGCTCTGGTTGCGCCGTTTGCGCTGATCCTCGCGGTGCTCGGCTCCATTCTCGCCGGCGTCGCAACGCCAACCGAGGCCGCCTCGGTCGGCGCGGTTGGCGCGATCCTCCTTGCCATCCGCAAGGCCGGCGTCAATGGCCTGTTGCTGCCGGTCATGATCCGCACCACCCAGATCACGAGCATGATTTTCGTGATCTTAATTGGTGCGACCGTATTCAGCCTGGTGTTCCGCGGGCTCGGCGGCGACAGCCTCGTTGAGCGCGCCCTGACCAATCTGCCCGGCGGCGTGGCCGGTGCGGTGCTCGCGGTGATGGTCGCCGTCTTTCTGCTCGGCTTCGTCATGGACGCGTTCGAGATTATTTTCGTCGTTGTGCCGATCGTGGCGCCGGTGCTCTTGCAAATGCCTGGGGTCGATCCGGTCTGGCTCGGCATCATGCTGGCGGTCAATCTACAGACTTCTTACATGCATCCGCCGCTCGGTCCGACATTGTTCTACCTGCGCGGCGTGGCGCCGCCGGAAGTGACGACGCGCGACATTTATCTCGGCATTATCCCGTTTGTGCTCATTCAGCTGGCCATGCTGCTCGCGCTGTGGTTTGCGCCAGGGCTTGCCACGTCGCTGCCGCATCGGCTTTATGCGCCGTGATTTTCGGCGCGCGCCTTCCTTGCCATTTGGACTGCAAAAGGACCAATCATGACCGCCACACAACTTTTCAATCTTGACGGCAAAGTCGCGCTGGTGACCGGCGCGTCCAGCGGGCTTGGCGCGCGCTTCGCCGAGGTTCTCGCGGCGAACGGCGCTGCCGTTGTCCTGGTGGCGCGGCGCGCCGAGCGGCTCACCGCGCTACAAGTGCAAATTGCTAAATCCGGCGGCAAAGCGATCATCGTGTCCGCCGATGTGCGCGACCGGCATGCCATGGCCGGTGCCTTCGATGCCGCCGAAAAGGCTTTCGGCACGGTGACGGTCCTGGTCAACACTGCCGGCGTCGCGCATGCCGGCCGCGCGGTCGAGCTTGCCGAGGATGAATGGCGGCGCATTCTCTCCACCGATCTCGATGCGGTGTTCTTTTGGGCGCAAGAAGCGGCGCGCCGCATGCTGGCGGCAAAAAGCGGCGGCAGCATCGTCAACATCGCGTCCGTGCTCGGCTTTGGCGTCGACAAGGGCGTTATCGCCTATGCCACGTCCAAGGCCGGCGTGATCCAAATGACCAAGGCGCTGGCGCTTGAGCTCGCGTTCAAGGGCATTCGCGTCAACGCCATCGCGCCGGGATGGATCGTCACCGAAATGAATCGCGATTATCTGGCGACCGAGCGCGGCGTGGCGATCAAGCGTGACATTCCGATCGGACGCTTCGGCGAAGAACGCGATCTCGACGGTCCATTGTTGCTGCTTGCCTCGGACGCCGGCCGCTTTGTCACCGGCGCGACCATCGTGGCCGACGGTGGGCAGATAATCGCGCTGCGCGGGTAACACAGCGCCATCGCCTGCGGCCGATCACGCCCATATTCCGGGCGTAGTCCGGTTTTTGCAGATCGCTCATTTATAAGCGTCCAAAAAATGCGGCACGGCGATCCGGTCGAGCACGGCTCCGTCTTTTTGTAACAACGCGTGCATGCGCCGGTCCTCCTCGGTTTTGAGATTCACGCCGAGATGGCAGCCGAGTTTGCGGCCGTGCAGCACGATCGTATTGCCGATCGGCTGACGTTCGTCGTTGTAAGCTTTCAGCGCCGCATCAAGATCGTCATGGGCGTCAAGGTGTCTGGCCAATGCCTGCGCATCAGTTGCTGCTTTGGCCATGCCGAAACCCATATGCGGCCGCGCATTGGCGGGCGCATCGCCAACCATGGCCACCCGGCCGAACACGATCGATGGCGCGGTGAAATCGTAAATCGGCGTAATAAACGGCTGCTTGATCTTGAACACCGCATCGAGCAGCGGCGGCGGCAAAATCTCACGCGCCTCCTTGCGCATCTGCGCAATCAAGTCCCTGCCGATCAATGGCGGCGGCACTGAATATTCGTGCTGGACCCCGTTCGCATCGACGTTCATCTCGCGTAGACGCGAGGCATCGGCGACGCGGTACCAGATGAAATTGAAGCGGCGCTTCCCCGGCGTGAGGTCGTCATCGAAGCCGGCGATCGGGTAGGTGATCACCTGCTGCTGCTTTGGCGGATAGAAGGTGAACAGCGGATAGATCGTGCGTAACGTCGCGGGATCGAGGTCGGCTTCGTTCGGCGCGCCCCGCCAGATGTAATAGCCGGCATAGGTCGGTTGTATCTCCGGCGCCATTTGCCCACGCACGCTGGAGCGGACGCCGTCGCCGCCGATCAGAATATCGGCTTGTTCGATGCGGTCGCCGGAGAAATGCACGCGCACGCCACCGCTATCCTGCTCGACCCGTTCGAAATTCCAGCCGAGATGGTAATGCGCGGGATCGATGGTGGCGCGTAGTAGCCGCTGCAAGCGGTCCCACGACGTCAGAATTTGCCGCAGTGGCCGTTCATCGGTGATACGACCCTCGCGGTCGATGGCGATGCGCTTAGGCACCTCGATCCCGAGCCGCTCCGTCCCGGCGCCGCTGGCCCGCAAAGCATCGAACAGCTCCGGATGGCCGGTAATGCCGGCGCCGCGCCCGACCAGCTCCACTTTCGAGCGCTCGTAGACGTCCACATTCCAGCCAATTTGGCGCAGGAAAGCGGCGCTGAACAAGCCGGACATGGAGCCGCCAATGATGACGGCGCGCCGATTGCGCTTCGTAAAAGCGCTTTGATGTCGGCTGATCATCATCAAGGGCAGCAATCACATCGGCAGTGGTCCGCGCGCTTAGCCCGCTTTCGATGCTTCGCGCACGAAATTGATGATGCCGGAGAAATCGCTGCCGCTGTGGCCCGCCGCCGCATAGCGATCGTAGATTTCCGCGGCATGAGCGCCGATCGCGGTACGCGCGTGCACCGCCTCTGCGGCCTCGCGGGCAAGCTTGAGATCCTTCAACATCAAGGCTGCCGCGAAGCCAGGCTTGTAGCCGTTATTGGCCGGGCTCGCCGGAACGGGACCGGGCACCGGACAGTAGCTCGTCAGCGACCAGCATTGGCCTGAGCTCGCCGAGGCGACGTCGAACAGCGCCTGATGCGAGAGCCCAAGCTTCTCGCCGAGCACAAAAGCTTCGCTGACCGCGATCATCGAGGCGCCGAGAATCATATTATTGCAGATTTTCGCGACTTGGCCGTTGCCGGCGTTGCCGCAATGCACGACGCGTTTGCCCATGCGTTCCAAAATCGGTTTGCCGCGCCCAAACGCGTCCGCCGTGCCGCCAACCATGAAGGTGAGCGTCGCCGCCTTGGCGCCGGCGACCCCGCCCGAGACCGGCGCATCGAGCGAAGCAATGCCGCGGTCGGCGGCAAGCCCATGCGCGGCGCGCGCGCTGGTCACGTCGATGGTCGAGCAATCGATGAATAGCGCGCCGCGTTTCGCCGAGGGCAGGATCTCGGTCCACACCGCGCGTACATGTTCGCCGGCCGGCAACATGGTGATCACGACGTCGGCGGCTTCGACCGATGCCTTGGCGCTCGATGCGATTTCGACACCCAACTGCGCGCAAGCTTGCCGTGCTGCCGCAACGACGTCGAAGCCGAGGACATGGTCGCCTGATTTGGCGAGATTGGCGGCCATGGGCGCGCCCATATTGCCAAGCCCGATGAATCCGATATTCGCCATAAAAACTCCTATTCGAATGTCAGCTCCAGCTCGCCCACGGAGCGAAAGTGCCGATCGACGATCTCTTCCGTGACTGCTTCGATCGTTTCAGGTCGCCAGCGCGGGTTGCGATCCTTGTCGATGATGGCCGCGCGAATGCCTTCGATGAAGTCGTGCCCGGCAATACAAGCGAGCGCGATACGGTAGTCCTGCGCAAAACTCTGCTCAACCCGGTCGAATGCCGCTGCCGAACGGATATTGCGCAGCGTCACCTTTAGCGAGGTCGGCGAGGCCGTGCGCATGATCTCGAGCGCAGCTTGCGCGCCTTCGGCGCGGCTTATGCGTAAC
>JBKPIZ010000168.1:0-3072 GCA_046730495.1 Pseudomonadota bacterium | reverse complement strand
GCTTGAGACGATCCCGGATCAGCGGTGCACCGTTTCACGCCGCGCCGCATCCGGGAAGCGAAAAAAAAGGGCCGCCGGTTGGCGGCCCTTCGATTTTGCAACGGGTCAGCGGAATTATTCCGCCGCGGGCAGCGCCGCGGGTTCAGCCGCGGCTTCGGCTTTCACCGCAGCCTCCTTCTCACGCTCGGCGAGGATGAGCGCATCGCGCTTGATTGCGATCTCGCGAAGCTTGTTCATCGTCGCGCCGGTTCCCGCCGGGATCAGGCGGCCGACGATGACGTTCTCCTTGAGCCCGTCGAGCGTATCGATCTTGCCGTTGACCGCGGCCTCGGTGAGCACGCGCGTCGTCTCCTGGAACGACGCCGCCGAGATGAAGGATCGGGTCTGCAGCGACGCCTTGGTGATGCCGAGCAGCACCGGATGCGCGGTAGCGGGCTTCTTGCCTTCCGCCACCACCCGCGCATTGACCTCGTCGAACTCGATTTTGTCGACCTGTTCGCCCTGGATCAGATCCGTCTCGCCGGAATCATCGATCTCCACCTTCTGCAGCATCTGGCGCACGATCACTTCGATGTGCTTGTCGTTGATGCTCACGCCCTGGAGCCGGTAGACGTCCTGGATCTCGTTGACAAGGTAGCCGGCAAGCTCCTCGACCCCTTTGATCGCCAGAATGTCGTGCGGCGCCGGGTTGCCTTCGACGATGAAGTCGCCCTTCTCGATCACGTCGCCGTCCTGCAAGTGAATGTGCTTGCCCTTCGGCACCAGATATTCCCGGGCCTCCTCATCCTTGTCGGCCGGCTCGATGCTGATGCGCCGCTTGTTCTTGTAGTCGCGGCCGAAGCGGACCGTGCCGGAGATTTCCGCAATAACGGCGGACTCCTTCGGCCGGCGCGCCTCGAACAGTTCGGCGACACGCGGCAGACCGCCGGTGATGTCGCGGGTCTTGGCGCTTTCAGTCGGGATGCGGGCGATGACGTCGCCGGCCTTCACATGCGCGCCGGGATCGACCGAGATGATCGCGTCGACCGCGAGCATGTAGCGGGCCTCGCCACCGCGGCTGAGCTTGAGGATCTTGCCGTCCTTGTCCTTGATCACAAGGGCGGGGCGCAGATCCTGCTGGCCGCGGGCCGAACCGGAGCGCCAATCGATGACGACACGCTTGGCGATGCCGGTGGATTCGTCAAGCGTTTCGGTCAAGGACTGGCCTTCGACCAGGTCCTCGAAAGCGACGGTGCCCTCGACCTCGGTCAGGATCGGCCGGGTATAGGGATCCCACTCGGCAATGCGCTGACCGCGCTTGATGTGATCGCCGTCGGACACCTTGAGCCGCGCGCCGTAAGGAATGCGGTGCACGGCCCGTTCGGTCCCGTCGGGATCGAGCACGGCCACGATCAGATTGCGGTTCATCGCGATCAGATCGCCGTCCGAATTGCGGGCGACGTTCAGATTCTTGATCTTGATCGTTCCTTCGAAGTTCGATTCGACGAACGACTGCTCCGAAATCTGCGCGGCGCCGCCGATATGGAACGTGCGCATGGTGAGCTGCGTGCCCGGCTCGCCGATCGACTGGGCGGCGATCACACCGACCGCCTCACCCATATTGACGGGCGTACCGCGGGCGAGATCGCGCCCGTAGCATTTGGCGCAAACGCCGTTCACCGTATCGCAGGTAAGAACCGAGCGGATGCGCACTTCCTGAACGCCGGCACTGATCAGCAGCTCGACGTGCGGCTCCTCAAGAAGGGTCGCGTTCGGCACCAGGACTTCGTTGCTGGTCGGGTCGCGCACGTCTTCGGCCGTGGTGCGGCCGAGGATGCGGCTCGCCAGTGAGGCGACGACCTGTCCGGCGTCGATGATGGCGCGCACCTTGATGCCGCGCGTGGTGCCGCAGTCCTCATCGGTGATGATGCAGTCCTGCGCCACGTCGACCAGGCGGCGCGTCAGATAGCCGGAGTTCGCGGTCTTAAGCGCGGTGTCGGCGAGACCCTTGCGGGCGCCGTGAGTCGAGTTGAAGTACTCGAGCACCGACAGCCCTTCCTTGAAGTTGGAGATGATCGGGCTCTCGATGATCTCGCCGGACGGCTTGGCCATCAGGCCGCGCATGCCTGCGAGCTGGCGCATCTGCGCCGGCGAGCCGCGGGCGCCGGAATGGGCCATCATGAAGATCGAATTGACCTGCGCCTCGGCGTCCTTCTCCGGCGCGGGCTTCGCGGCGGAGATTTCCTTCATCATCGCTTCGGCGATTTCCTCGGTGCACTTCGACCAGGCGTCGACGACCTTATTGTACTTTTCACCCTGGGTGATCAGGCCGTCATTATATTGTTGTTCGAACTCTTTGACGGCTTCGCGCGTCTTCTCGACTATCGTCCGCTTGGTGCCAGGAACCACCATGTCGTCCTTGCCGAACGAGATGCCGGCCTTGAACGCATGATGGAAGCCGAGCGCCATGACGCGGTCGCAGAAGATGACCGTCTCTTTCTGTCCGCAGTGGCGGTAGACGGTGTCGATCATGCTGGAGATTTCGCGCTTGGTCATCAGCTTGTTGACCAGATCGAAACTCACCTTGGCATGCTTGGGCAGAACCTCGCCCAAAAGCGCGCGACCGGGCGTGGTTTCGTAGGTCTTGCGCACTGCGTTGCCGTCGTCGTCGACGCCTTCCCAGATGTACTTGATCTTGCTGTGCAGCCCGACCGTCTTTTCCTGCAGCGCGTGCTCGACTTCGCTAATATTGCGATAATAGCCCTGCACAATGTTCAGCTTCTTCGGATCGCGCTTGAGCTGCTCAGGCGAATAGAGCTCGAGCTTGTACTGGCCCGGACCGTTATCGATCATCAGCGAGAGATAATAGAGGCCGAGCACGATATCCTGCGACGGCACGATGATCGGCGAGCCGTTGGCTGGATGCAGGATGTTGTTGGTCGACATCATCAAGACGCGCGCTTCGAGCTGCGCCTCGAGCGACAGCGGCACGTGCACCGCCATCTGGTCGCCGTCGAAGTCGGCGTTGAACGCCGCGCAGACCAGCGGGTGAAGCTGGATCGCCTTGCCTTCGATCAGGACCGGCTCGAACGC
>JBKPIZ010000167.1:0-3831 GCA_046730495.1 Pseudomonadota bacterium | reverse complement strand
GGATGAAGCGCATCATCGAGGTACAAAAAAGTGTGGGCGCACTCACCGGTGACATCGATCTATCTAAAGTGATCGATACCCAATTCCTGCCCGATGACCTCAAACAAGTGAAATAGGGCGGTGCTGCGCACCGAAACAGATAATCGCGTGTCCGCGGTACAGGTGAGGCTGCGCGGGGTAACAAAAGTATTTTCCGCTGCCGCAGGCGGGAAAGCGGTGCACGCCGTCGGACCAATCGACATCGAAATTAGAAAGGGCGAGTTTTTCGCTGTGGTCGGCCCGTCGGGCTGCGGAAAATCGACACTGCTTGACCTCATCGCCGGCCTTGCCGATCCAACGGAAGGGGAGATTGAGTTCGAAGGGCGTGCGATTCAAAGGAGCGTTCCCGACGGCATTGGCGTCGTTTTTCAGGAAGATGCGTGCTTCCCATGGCTCAATGTCCATCAGAACGTCGAATTTGGCCTGCGGCAGAAGAATATCGACCCGAAAGAAAAAACACGCCGGGCCGCGGGGGCCATCGATATGATGGGGTTACGGGATTTTGCGCGAAGTTACCCGGCCCAACTGTCAGGCGGCATGCGCCAGCGCGTTTGCATCGCGCGCACTATCGTTGCAGAGCCTCGCCTCATTCTTCTCGACGAGCCGTTCGGTGCCTTGGATCAGCAAACGCGGTTGCTGATGGGAGACGAGATGCTCCGGTTGTGGCGGCAAATTGGCGCTACTGTCTTCCTGATCACTCATGCACTCGACGAAGCAGCGATGCTGGCGGACCGCATTATGGTTATGTCAGCGCGGCCCGGCAAAGCGATCGATCTTGTCGAGACGGGCTGGCCGCGTGAGCGCGACAGCCGCATCGTCGAACGTGAAAATTTCGGCGCACTGACGGCCCACCTATGGAAGACATTGCGTGAAGAATCTTTGAAGACGATGGGACGAGCGGTTGGCGGTGCATGAGCAGATTGCGGTTTTATCAAATATCGGTCGTCGCCACTTTCATTGTGCTGCTGGAAGGGCTTTGCCTGGTCGGCGTCATTGACAAGGTCACGATGCCGTCGCCCCACATTGTCCTCCGCGACTTCGTACGCATGGTGCTGGCCGGGCGCTATTTCGCCGAGATCGGTAAGAGTTTGGCTAATGTGCTGGTGGCTTTTACCGTGGCATATTTGATCGGAGTTGTGACGGGCACAGCTCTGCACAGTAATAAAAGGATTCGCGAAATACTCGATCCGCTGTTTGCAACATACTACGCGATCCCAGTTTTTGCATTCTATCCGTTGTTCATTGTCATGTTTGGCCTTGGTGATGGGCCGCAAGTCTTGATCGGATTTCTTCTGGCGATCGTTGCCGTGATCGTCACCACCCTTAACGGCCTCGATCGAGTCCCATCAGTGCTGAAGAAAACTGCGCGGGTTAACAGGCTTAGCGCCCTGCAAACAGCGCGCTACATCACCCTGCCGTTCTGCGCGCCGTATCTGTTGACAGCAGCCAAGCTGGCGCTCGCCTATGCATTCATTGGGGTCATTGGTTCGGAATTCATCATGGCGCGCTCCGGAATGGGCTATGAAATCAGCTACGCCTACACAAATTTTGATAACGCGACGATGTATCCCCTCATCCTGCTCATTCTCCTGCTATCGATTGCCGCCAACAGCGTGCTTTCGCACTGGGAGAGGATTTTGCTTGCCAGAAGAGGGCAAAACTAATGCAAAGAGAGGCAGGTGCCACGTTGGGCAATACGGTCATTCTGATCGTCAGCTTATTTTTGTTTTGGGAGTTAGCCTATCTCATCGTCGGCGATGTCGCTCTGCGCTCGCCTTGGCAAACGATCCAGTTTCTCGGCAAGTTGATGCAAACCGATCTGTTTTGGCTGCATTTTGCCGATACACTGAAAGCCTTCGGTGTTGCCCTCGTGATTGCCGTGGGTCTCGGCCTTCTCGTTGGTTTTGGTCTCGGGCTGCATCGTTTGTCCGGCGACGCCATGGAGCCAATGCTGGTTGCGCTTTATTCGATACCCAAGATCACGCTGTACCCAATTATTCTTTTGGCTTTTGGAATTGGCATTTCGGCGAAAATCGCCTTTGGCGCTATTCATGGAGTGATCCCGGTCGCGCTATTCACCCTGAGTGCTGTTCGCACCATTAAGCCGATTCTGATCAAGACCGGCAATGTCATGAAGCTCGGTCCGACAGCGATGGTTCGTGAGATCTTATTTCCGGCGGCGGTACCAGAGATCTTCACTGGCATCCGGGTCGGCTTTTCGCTGACACTGATCGGAACTGTGCTCGGTGAAATGTTCGCTGCCCAGCGCGGGCTCGGCTATTTGTTGATGAATGCGATCAGTCTGTACAATATCGATTTGATCATGTCGGTTACGTTCTTATTGGTCTTGCTCGCAGCCAGTGTGAATATGTTTTTGCTCGCAATCGATCGTCGGCTTCATCATGGCTAGGCTATGGACATCAGCCAATATACGGAGGGGGTCCCGGACGCGACGAGCTACGTCGAGCTCAGTTCTTGACGCACGATTTTTGCACCCTCAACCATCGCCCGCATCTTGCCGTAGGCCACGTCGCGGGGCAGATATTTCAGCCCGCAGTCCGGCGCCACTACGATGCGTTCGGCTGGTACATGGGGCAGGGCACGGCGGATGCGTGCCGCGACGGTTTCCGGGGTCTCGATCGCCATGTCCGACAGGTCGAGGGTGCCGAGTATGATCGTCTTGCCCGGCAGCTTTTGCAGCACTGAGCAGTCGAGATTGGATTGCGCCGTCTCGATCGAAATCTGCTGTACAGGGGACGCAGCCAATTCCGGCAGGAACGAATAACCCGATGGCCGCACGTGGATGATGGCGGCATAGCCGAAGCAGATGTGGATCGCGGTGGTGCCTGTGACGCCGTCGAGAGCCGCCTCCAACCCGTTCAGCCCATAATGCCGAGCCTTTTCCGGCCGCGCCTGCATATAGGGTTCGTCGATCTGCACGATGTCGGCGCCAGCCGCGAACAGGTCCTTGATCTCGGCGTTCACGGCCGTCGCATAGTCAAGCACCATCTCCTGCTCATCTTTGTAGAAATCGTTCTGCGCCTGCTGCGACATGGTGAATGGGCCGGGCACGGTGATCTTGATGGCCCGGTCGGTGTTGGCACGTAGGAATTGAACGTCGCGCACCTCGACGGGCTGCTTGCGGCGGATCTTGCCGACGATGCGCGGTACCGGATTTGGATGGCCGGATCGGTCGAGCGCAGTGCCTGGTTTGTCGATGTCGACCCCTTCGAGCGCGGTGGCGAAGCGGTTAGAGTAGCTTTCGCGGCGCTGTTCGCCGTCAGTGATGATATCGAGGCCGGCGCGCTCCTGGTCGCGGATGGCAAGAAACGTCGCATCGTCCTGCGCTTCTTCCAGAAATTCGGGCGCGACGCGCCACAGCTCTCGCGCCCGAACACGCGGCGGAAAGCGCCCGGCAAGCTTCTTGCGGTCGATCAGCCAATCCGGCTGGGCGTACGAGCCCACAAGTGAAGTCGGCAACAAGACATTGGTCATGACGCGTCCCATCGCGAGAAGCCGCGACCGCGGCTTTTTCTGGTCGCGCGCTCGGAGAAATGCACGAACGAGGCGATTACGTTCGCGGTCGATTGATTGAGATTGGCTGGGACGCCAAAAATACGATTGCAATCGCCACAGCGTATCCGATTAGGAGCGCGGCCATTGTCGTCTCCAAAATAACCTTTTCCGCCAGCTACAACGATGCTGCCGGAATAGGCGAGAAGCTGTGACCTAGGTCACAGTGGTATTATCGGCCGGGGAGAAGTTGCGTTCCATCAGCGCGCGCGGCACGGT
>JBKPIZ010000166.1:0-10538 GCA_046730495.1 Pseudomonadota bacterium | reverse complement strand
GCATTTCACGCGCCACATTCGACATGGCGACGCGCGGGCTCGAGCCCGATCTCTCACTGCCCGATCTGGTCCTGCCGGGCCGGCCCGCCGCGGGGCAGCCTGAATTCGTTACGACACCGGCGGATTATCTCAAAGAGCCGGCGATCGAACGGCTCGCCGGCGAGGCTCGCAAGATCTATGACCGCTATCGCGCCCCGCTCGACTCGATCGAACGCCAGTTCGGCGTGCCCGCGACAGTGGTGCTGGCAATCTTCGGCCGCGAAACCGATTTCGGCCGCAGCGCCGATGCGCGCAACGCGATCCGCGTACTGGCGACCCAGGCCTATCTCGGCCGGCGTAAGGAGCAATTCCTCACCGAGTTTTTGCTCGCGCTCAAGATTGTTGAACAAGGCCAGATCAAACCCGCCGACATGAAGAGTTCCTGGGCGGGAGCCATGGGACTGACGCAGTTTTTGCCCTCGGACTACCTCAAATACGCGGTCGATTTCGACGGCGACGGCCGCGCCGACATCTGGCACTCGGTACCTGACGCGCTCGCATCCGCCGCCAAGCAACTGCGCGGCGAGGGTTGGCAGCCCGGTCTGCGCTGGGCCTATGAAGTGCATTCACCCGCCGATGTCGATTGCACGATCGGCGTGCCCAGTCACACGATGACAATCGGCGAGTGGCTCGACCACGGCTTTAGGCCGGCCTATGGGCGGGCATTATCCGCGGCAGAACGGGCTGAGACAGCGTCGCTCTTGCAGCCGGCCGGCCTCTATGGTCCGTCATTCCTTGCCACTAAGAACTATTTCGCCATCAAGGAATACAATTTTTCTGATCTCTACGTGCTGTTCGTCGGTCATTTGAGTGATCGCATCACCGAACCACGGCCGTTCGAAACGGCATGGACCAACATCGTGCAATTGCCGACCGCCGACCTCGATCGGATGCAACAGCTGCTCACCGCGCGCGGCTACTATCACGACAAGATTGACGGCAAAGCCGGCATGCTGACACGGGCCGCGCTTGGCGAATATCAGAAGCGTAACGGGATCAAAGTCGATTGCTGGCCAAGCGCCGCGGTGTTGCGTCAGATGGAAGCGAGCGGGCGCTAGCGTCATTGCCCGGTGGTGACGAGTGAGGGCGACCTAATCCTCGCCCGCGATCGCGCTCGGCCGCCGATCATCATCTTCGGCGGCTTCCCGCCGATGTGGTCGGCCTGCAATCGAGCCGGTGACGCCCGGATCGCCATAACCGTTGCCGTTGCGCCGTGCGGCGAAACGGCCGCCGGCACGCGCTGCCGCGACGTCGCCCGGAATCGCTGCCGGCTCGCAGATACGGCGTCCGCTCGCGCGCTGCATCAAATCGACGTGAATGTGATTGTAGTGATAGACATTGGCGCCGGGCGCCAGCACGGTCGTGAATTGATCGCAGGCCGCCGCTTGCACGTCGTGCAGGAAGCCTTGTTCCTCCGGCGTGCCGTGCCAGCCGTATTGCACCTTGATCACGTGGCCGTCGGCGAAATCGAATTCGGCGATGTCGAGCGCATTGCCGAAGGCATGTTCGGAAATATGCGCGCTCGAATCGCCGTTCATCCCGCGGCAGGAATAGGCGGAAATCTGCTTGATCTCGACGACCGGCTGGCGGAACCACCGCATCGCCGCAGGCTGGACCGAAGTCGTGATCCATTGATCGAGCGCAGCGACGATCGGGCAGGCGAGTGTCGCCGGCGGGCTGACTTCGACCGGACCGGCCGCTGCGATTACTGTCGGCCCGCGTGGCGGACCAAGCGGCGGCAGCGGCGCGGCGGCATCAGGATTGCGCTCGACGCCGGGCGCGTATGGCGCGTGGGGGCCGTGGTAATAGGGATGCGGCGTTCCACCGGGAATGCCGAGCTCCTCGTCATCCGGCTCG
Organism: Pseudomonadota bacterium; assembly: GCA_046730495.1. Classification (GTDB taxonomy): domain Bacteria; phylum Pseudomonadota; class Alphaproteobacteria; order Rhizobiales; family Xanthobacteraceae; genus BOG-931. Next base: position 8,642 of record JBKPIZ010000166.1, on the reverse strand, counting down.
GCCGCCGAGACGCCGGGGGGATTGATCGATAACGGCTGTCCGGTCCCGCCGCGCACGATCGGGGCGGGGCGGGAGGGCGCGGAATAGCCGGCATAGGGATCGTATGGCGGTTCGCTGGTCTGCACCGGCGGCAGTGCGCGCGATTGGATTGCGCCCCGCTGGGTCGCGATCGGCTGGCTCGCTATGGGCTGGCTCGCGACCGGCTGGCTCGCTATCGGTGGCGTTTTTCTCGACAGCGCATCCGGCCAGCCCCGCGACACGATCGGCGGCACGTCTTGGCGCAGGACGTCTTGGGGTAGCGCGCCGGTTGGGATATTGCCGGGCGGGCGTGGCGGGTCAGCGTCATAGGCAAGCGGCGGGCTGTCGCCGAGCGCCGCAACCCGGAGCGGATAATCCATGCCGCAAATTCCCGGCCCGCTGATCGCGGAAATGCGAACGCGCTGCGGCGTCTCTTTTACCGCGCCGGTATTGAGGCAGGCGACTTCGGCGTCACGGCGCCACGGCTCGCGCTCTGCAAAAAGAAAATGGCTGCAGCCGGCAAGAGCGATCAGCGCGATGAGAAGGATAAAGCAGACGAGCGACCACTGAACTCCACGCGTCATGCGTGCGACAATGCGAGGAATTCCGTTAAGGAACTGCTCAAGATTGACGGCGCAGCAATGCGTTAACCATACGGGATCGGAGATCAGCGATCAGGTATCAGTACCGCCGGCGATGAGATGAACATTTTGCGGCCTGATCCCCGCTTCGTGCCATCTTGATCCCCGATGGCTGATGCCCGATACCTGATCCGGCGAGGGGTCGCATGGAAGGCAAAGCCAAGTTTATCTTTCCGATCTTGGCGACGGGTATCGTGGTTTTTGTCGTCAGCTGCGTCGTCACTTTCAGCAATATCGGACTGCGCGCTGATTTTGTGGCCCGCTGGCTGTCGGCATTCTTCATCGGCTGGCCGGTGGCGTCGGTCACCGGCCTGATCGCGTTTCCTTACGTGCGCCGGGGCGACGACCGGAATCGTCGCTTTGATTGAGCGCGCCTGATGCTGTCCGCCCTCGATCTCGCCGCGCGACTGGAAGCCGGCAAGCTCACGCCGCGGGCCGTTATCGAAATGTGCGCTGAGGCGATCGCCGCGCGAGAAAAGGATATCGGCGCCTTCGTCACGCTTGACCTCGCTGGCGCGCGTCGCGCGGCAGACGACCCGCGCGTGCCCTCCTTGCCGCTGCGCGGGCTGCCAGTCGGCTTTAAGGACATTTTCGATACTGCCGATCTGCCGACGCAGTATGGCTCGCCGGTTTACGCCAACAATCGCCCGGCCGCCGATGCGACCGCAGTGGTGATGACCCGCGAAGCCGGCGGCATCGTCATCGGCAAAACGGTGACGACGCAATTCGCATCCCTGGTGCCGTCCGTGACGCGCAATCCGCGCAATCTCACGCATACACCGGGCGGCTCGTCGGCCGGATCGGCCGCAGCCGTTGCCGCCGGCATGGTGCCGCTCGCCTTTGGCACGCAGACCGCCGGCTCGGTGATCCGGCCAGCAGCATTTTGCGGCGTTGCAGCGTTCAAGCCGTCATACCGCCTGATCCCGATGGTCGGCGTGAAAGATGTAGCTTGGCACCTCGATACCGGCGGTCTGTTTGGCGCCGGCGTTGCCGATGTCGCCTTTGCCGCCGCCGCCATCTTGCAGCGCGAGCTTCGGGTCGACGGCGCGGCGCCGGCCGCGCCGCGGATCGCGGTGGCGCGCACGCATCTATGGCCGAAAGCCAGTCCGGCGATGCAACAGGCCGTCGAAACCGCGGCGCGGACCGCGGCAGCGGCGGGAGCCAAGGTCGCCGATCTGGAACTGTCCCCGATCGTCGAAGACGCCTACGAAGCGCAATTCACCATCCAGGATTATGAAAATGTCCGGTCGCTGGCTTTCGAATATGAGCGCCATCGCGACCGCATCGATCCGCTCTTACGCACGCAGCTCGATCGCGCCGTCGCGATTTCGGCGGACGAATACGACGCCGCCCGCCGGCTCGCCAGCCGCGCGCGCCAACTGCTCGCCGACGCGATGGCCGACCATGACGTTGTCCTCACGCCATCGGCGCCGGGCGCGGCTCCGCACGGCTTTGCCAGCACCGGCGATCCGATGTTCAACCGGCTGTGGACGTTGATGGGCGCGCCCTGCATCAACGTCACGGGCTTGGACGACGGCGACGGCTTGCCGCTCGGTATTCAGATTGTCGGCCGCTTTGGCCGCGACCACGCCGCGCTGGAAGCGGCTTTGTTCGTCGAGCGGGCGATCGCGAAGAAGGTGGGAAACTAATCCGCTCATTCCCGCGAAAGCGGGAATCCAGCTCTTTGATCGCGATCTGGATCCCCGCTTTCGCGGGGACGAGCGGAAGAGGTCTTGTCACTCCGCCGCGGTCTGCGCCATCGCCGCCGGATCGTAGTTCAAAATGGGTGCCAGCCATCGCTCGGTTTCGGCGAGCGTCTGATCCTTGCGCCGCGCGTAATCTTCGACCTGATCGCGTTCGATTTTGCCGACGCCGAAATAATAACTCTCCGGATGGCTGAAATAGAGGCCGCACACGGAGGCGCCCGGCCACATCGCAAAGCTTTCGGTCAATTTCACGCCGATGGCGCTTTCGCCGCCGAGGAGCGCGAACACCGTGCCCTTCTCGGTGTGATCCGGCTGCGCCGGATAACCGGGCGCCGGACGGATGCCTTGATAGCGTTCGGCGATTAATTCCTCATTGCCCAGCGTCTCGCCGGGGTCATAGCCCCAAAATTCACGACGCACCCGCTGATGCATGCGCTCGGCAAGCGCTTCGGCAAACCGATCGGCCAGCGCCTTGGCCATGATCGCGGAATAGTCGTCGTTGGCGTGCTTGAAGCGTTCGACCACGGCGTCTTCGCCGATGCCGGCGGTGACGGCGAAGGCGCCGACATAGTCTGCAAGCCCGCTCGCGCGGGGCGCGACGAAATCAGACAGCGCGACATTGGCTCTGCCTTCGCGCCGGACAAGCTGCTGGCGCAGTGTATGCAGCGTCGCGATCGGAGTTTTTCGCGTCTCGTCGGCGAAAACGACAATGTCGTCGCCGTCGCCGTTCGCGGGCCAGAAGCCGATCACCGCGCGCGTTGTAAACCAGCTTTCGGCAATCATACGCCGCAGCATCTCCTGAGCGTCGGCATAAAGGCCGCGCGCCGCTTCGCCCACCGTTTGATCATTGAGGATGGCGGGATATTTTCCGGTGAGCTCCCAAGTGGCGAAAAACGGCGTCCAGTCGATGTAATCGATCAGCTCGGCGACAGGGATATTGACAAACGTGCGTGTACCGAGAAGCTGCGGCGCCGGCGGCGCATAGGTGCCGGACCAGTCGAGTCTCAGCGCGTTGGCACGCGCGGTAGCGAGCGAAAGCCGCTGTTTGTTGTCTTCGCCGCGCGCATGGGCGGTGGCAATGCGCGCATATTCGCCGCGAATATCGGCGACGTAGCGTGAGCGCGTTCCGAGCGCCATCAGCGCGGAAACCACGCCCACGGCGCGGCTGGCGTCATTGACGTAAATCGCCTGGCCGCGCTTGTAATTGGGGTGGATCTTGACCGCCGTGTGCACGCGGCTCGTGGTGGCGCCACCGATCAACAGCGGAACCTCAAAGCCTTGCCGCTCCATTTCCGCCGCGACATGGCACATTTCGTCGAGCGACGGCGTAATCAGTCCCGACAATCCGACGATGTCGGCTTGCTCGGCGATTGCGGCCTGCAGAATTTTTTCCGCCGGCACCATCACGCCGAGGTCGACGACCTCATAGTTGTTGCACTGAAGCACGACGCCAACGATGTTCTTGCCGATGTCATGAACGTCGCCTTTGACCGTGGCGAGCACGATCTTGCCGTTGGTCGAGACGTGAGCGCGGCCGTCGCGTTCCTGCTCCATATAGGGCATCAGATAGGCCACGGCTTGTTTCATGACGCGCGCTGATTTCACCACCTGCGGCAGAAACATCCGGCCCGAACCGAACAGGTCGCCGACGACGTTCATGCCGTCCATCAACGGCCCTTCGATGACGGCGAGCGGGCGCGGCAGTTTGAGGCGCGCTTCCTCGACGTCAGCCTCGATGAAATCGGTGATGCCATGCACCAACGCGTGCGCCAATCGCTTCTCCACCGGCCATTGGCGCCACGACAGGTCGGCTTCCTTGCGTTCTTTGCCGTGACCGCGATGGCGTTCGGCCAGCGCCAACAGCCGCTCTGCCGCATCGGCGCGCCGGTTGAGCACGACATCCTCGCAAGCCTCGCGCAGGTCGGGGTCAAGATCGTCATAGACGGCGATCTGGCCGGCATTGACGATGCCGAGATCCATGCCTGCGGCGATGGCGTGATAGAGGAAAACCGAATGCATCGCCTCGCGCACCGATTCGTTGCCGCGGAACGAGAACGAGAGATTGGACACGCCACCTGAGACATGCGCGAGCGACAGGTTCTGCCTGATCCATCGCGCCGCTTCGATAAAGGCAAGGCAGTAACCGTTGTGCTCCTCCATTCCGGTCGCGACCGCGAAAATGTTCGGATCGAAAATGATGTCCTGTGGCGGAAAGCCAACGCGGTTCACGAGAATGTCGTATGCGCGCGTGGCGATCGTCGTTTTCTTCTCGAGCGTGTCGGCCTGACCCGCTTCGTCGAACGCCATGACCACGACAGCGCCGCCATATCGGCGCACCAGTTCGGCATGCCGTATGAAGGCGTCTTCGCCCTCCTTGAGCGAAATCGAATTGACTACCGCCTTGCCCTGAACGCATTTCAACCCGGCCTCGATCACCGAAAATTTCGAAGAGTCGATCATGATCGGTACGCGGGCGATGTCAGGCTCGGCGGCAATCAGGTTGAGAAACGTCGTCATCGCCTTCTCGGAATCGAGAAGCCCTTCGTCCATATTGACGTCGATGATCTGCGCGCCGTTCTCGACCTGATCGCGCGCAACGGCGAGCGCCGCCGAATAGTCGCCGGCGGTGACCAGCTTGCGAAAGCGCGTCGAGCCGGTGACGTTGGTGCGCTCGCCGACATTGACGAAGGGAATCTCCGGCGTGAGCGTAAACGCTTCCAGGCCGGACAGCCGCAACCGCGGTGTAATTTCCGGTATCGGGCGCGGCGGCTTGCCCTTGACCGCGTCGGCGATGGCGCGGATGTGTTCGGGCGTCGTACCGCAGCAGCCGCCAACGATGTTGACCAGACCGGACGCGGCGAATTCGCCGAGCGAGGCTGCCATCTCCGCTGGTCCTTCGTCGTAGTGGCCGAATTCATTCGGCAAGCCGGCATTCGGATAAGCGCAGATCAGCGCGTCGGCGACGCGGGAGAGTTCGGCGATATGCGCGCGCATTTGCTTGGCACCGAGCGCACAGTTCAGGCCGACCGAGAATGGCCCGGCATGGGCAATCGAATTCCAGAACGCTTCCGGCGTTTGCCCGGAGAGAAAACGGCCAGAGCGGTCGGTAATCGTGCCCGAGATCATCACCGGCACGCTGGTTGCGCGCGCCGCAAGCTCTTCGCAAATGGCGTAGATCGCCGCCTTGGCATTGAGCGTGTCGAAAATGGTTTCGATCAGCAGCGCATCGACGCCGCCGGCCAGGAGCCCGCGGATTTGTTCGCCATAGGCCAGACGCAGCGCATCGAAAGTGATGGCGCGAAAGCCCGGATTGGAGACGTCGGGAGAAATCGAGGCGGTCCGATTGGTCGGACCAATCGCGCCGGCGACGAAACGCGCGCGGCCGTCTTCCTCCTGGGCGATGGTCGCGGCCTCGCGCGCGAGCCGGGCGCCCTCAGCATTAAGCTCGTAAGCAATCTCGGCCATGCCGTAATCGGCCTGGGCGATCCGGGTCGATGAAAACGTGTTGGTCGAAACGATGTCTGCGCCGGCGCGGAAATAGGCCAGGTGGATTGTGCGCACCGCGTCCGGCCGGCTGAGATTAAGGAGATCGTTGTTGCCGCGGACCTCGCGATTCCAAGCATCGAAGCGCGCGCCGCGATAGCCTCGTTCGTCAAGGCCGAGCGCCTGGATCATCGTGCCCATGGCGCCGTCAAGCACCAGAATCCGCTCGCCGGCCAGGCGGCGCAGCGCTTTTTCCGCTTTGGACATAGCGGCAGTGGGACGCACCTACACGCGCTCCTTATGTGGCAGCGATGGCGCGGCTTCAGTGTAACCCGGCCGCAATCCGAGCAAGTGACAGATCGCGTAGACCAGGTCGGCACGGTTCATCGTGTAAAAATGAAAATCGGTGACGCCGTGGTCGACGAGATCGAGCACCTGCTCGGCAGCGACCGCGGCGGCAATCAGTTTGCGTGTCGCTGGATCATCCTCGAGACCATCGAAGCGTTGCGCGAGCCAAGCAGGAACGGAGGCGCCGGTGCGCGCAGCGAAATTTTTTGTCTGCTTGAAATTTTGCACCGGCAGAATGCCGGGCACGATCGGTATGTCGATGCCGGCCGCGCGCACCCGGTCGAGATAGCGGAAATACAGGTTGTTCTCGAAAAAGAACTGCGTCATGGCGCGGGTGGCCCCGGCATCGACCTTGGCCTTGAGCATGTCGATATCGGCTTCCACCGAAGGGCTATCCGGATGCTTCTCCGGATAGGCGGAGACTGACACTTCGATGTCTGCGATCCGCTTGATGCCGGCGACAAGATCGGCAGCGTTACGATAGCCGCCCGGATGCGGCGCGTAGCGTTCGCCGAGCCCGCCTGGCGGATCGCCGCGCAGCGCCACGATGTGGCGGACGCCAGCTTGCGCATAGGCCTGGATCACCGCGTCGATATCGGCGCGCGTGGCTGCGACGCAAGTCAGATGCGCCGCCGGGATGAGTGCGGTCTCGGCAAGGATGCGCTTGACCGTCGCGTGCGTGCGTTCGCGGGTCGAACCGCCGGCGCCATAGGTCACCGACACGAAATTCGGCTTAAGCGGCGCGAGCCGGCTGACGCACTCCCACAGCGACTGCTCCATCTCCGCCGTTTTCGGCGGAAAAAATTCGAACGAAACGTGCAAGCCGCGGCGGGCACCGGTCGCGACGAAACGGCTGGCGCGAAGCGCGCTCATTTACGCCACCTCGCGGCTCGCCGGCGCGGCGAGCACCATGCGCGGATCGCGGGCGAGCCAGAGCGATACGGCGATCTTGCCTTGCGGTCCGGGCGGCAATGTCTCCTGCCGCAGCACGTCGAGGCCCGCGGCTTCGAGCCATTGCGTGACCGTCTCGGCGGCAAAGCCGAGCCGGCGATGCGCGTGCTCCTCGCGCAGGAATTCGAGATCGTGCGGGGCAAAATCGACCACCAGCAGCCGTCCGCCGGGACGTAAAACGCGAGCAGCCTCGGCGATGGCGCGCGCGCTGTCGTCGAGAAAGTGCAGGACTTGATGGATGATGACGACATCGAAGGAATCGCGTGGCAGCGCGAGATCGTAGATATCGCCGTGGCGGACGCTGCAGTGCTTGAGTCCGGCGCGATCGAGCCGGGCGCGGGCCAGCGCCAGCATGTCGAGCGACAAATCTAGCCCAAGCCCGCGCTCGATGTCGGGACCGAACAGTTCGAGCATGCGCCCGGTGCCGGTGCCGAGATCAAGCAGCGACCGGATCGGCTTGTCGGCGAGCGCGGCGCGGATCGCGGATTCCACCGCGGCGTCGGCGACGTGCAGGCGGCGGATGCGGTCCCATTCCGCGGCGTGGCGGCGGAAATAATTCTGTGCCGCGGCGGCGCGGTTGGCGCGCACGGCGGCAAGCCGCTCACGGTCGCGGAGCACAATCACGTCGTCCGTCTTGAGCCGGCCGATCAGCGTGCGCGCAAGCTCAGCGGCGCCGCCGCGTTCGCCAAGACGGAAGAACGCCCACGATCCTTCGCGAAAACGGTCGACGAGGCCCGCCTCGGTGAGGAGCCGCAAATGCCGGGACAGCCGCGGCTGGGACTGGCGGAGGATCTCGGTGAGGTCGGAAACCGTCAATTCGGACTCGACGAGCAGCGCCAGGATACGCAGCCGCGTCGGCTCGCCGGCGGCTTTCAAAGTGGCGGTCAGGCCGGGAAAACTTAATTGCTGTTGGTCCATACCGAGGCTGCCATTCGATATAAGGATATCTTTATATCCTTAAGCAGCTGGAGGCAAGGGGAGGGCTCCCAACGTGCGGTGGGAAGGGGCCCCCAAGAATCCCCCTCGCGCTGGTGGCGCTCTTGTTCTCCTTCTCCCCGCGTGCGGGAAGAATGGGACGAGGGGCGTTGCCTTCAGCTCAGGCTAGTGGCCACGCCCCCTCACCCGCTCGCGGAGCTTGTCATCGGGTCAGTCACTTCGGGCCGGACCTGTTGGCTCGCGACCTCTCCCCGCACGGCGGGGAGAGGAAAGAGTACGCATGAACACGCCTGCTATCCGCGCTGGCGATCTTTTCCGCCGCGTGCCACCGTCCGACAATGATCGAACGCAAATCTAGCAACAGCTTGGATGCCGGCGCCGGCGACGATTTCCTCACTCTGCGCGAGGGCGAGGTGGCGGTCGCGACACCGGAAGAGTTCGACGCCTCGCTCTATTTCATCGGGCGCATCCGCACGCCCTGGCAAAGCCGCGAGCAATGTCCGAAGAACCCGCGTGAATCCGACGCGATCTGCACCGTCGAGCTCGATCCACGCTGGAC
>JBKPIZ010000165.1:0-3866 GCA_046730495.1 Pseudomonadota bacterium | reverse complement strand
TTCATCGGCCCAAGCAGGGCACCGAGCGCGAAGCCAGAAACCACGGGGGCGGCCGATCCGGGCACGACAGCAAGGCAGCACCGATAGAGCGCATCGGCGATCGGCAGCCGATTGATCAGCGCGCCCATCAATACGTAGAGCGGAATGGCTTGGAGGAGATCGTTCTCGAGGAGATTGATCAATCGTTCCGGCAGCGCGCCGAGCAACTGAACCGGCACCGCGCCGCTGATGGCTCCCACCAGCGCGCCAAAACACGCGGCGGCAAGGAGCACGACGGCGGCCGGGATGCCGGTGAAAACGACGCCGAGACCGACGAGAAGCAGCAGGCTCAAGCCGAGCCAGGGCATGATCGCAGTCATGATCGCGGTCATCACGAACGCGGCCGCCGAACCGGCGGCGCCAGTTCGAGCAGGCCTTCGATCAAAACCAAAACCGCCATCAGCAGCAGCGCCAGCTTGATGATGAAATAGCCGGGATTACCGGTGTCGGGAAATCGCTCCAGCAGCAGGATCGAATCCCGCACGAGGCTCCAGCTGGTGACCAGCACGATGATCGACCAGGGAATAAGGCCGAAAAGCGCGCCGGCGCGGGCCAGCCATTCGCGTGTCGCCGCTGCGTATCGACGCGCTATCGTGTCGGCCGCGAGATGCGCCTTGGCGCGCGTTGCCGCAGCAATACTGGCCGCCACGTAAAGCGCGAACAGCCATTGGCCGAGATCATTGGCCTCGCGCGAATACAGGCCGATGATCGAACGCAGCGGCCATTGCAGGAACAACAAGACTACAATCGGCAACGCCAACCATTTGGCCGCAGCCAAAACCGACGCAACGAGTTGATCGAGGAATCGCATGATGCCGCTTGAGCCGATTGCTTCGCGACTCGCCGATGAGCGGTCGGCACGAATATTCGCGTTTTTCAGGCGGCCTCACAAGACTGCGCCGAAAGCGGCATACAGCGCGTTTGCCAATGCGCAGTCAGGGACTGTGCAATGCGGTGACGCGCGCGTTAATGCAGAACACTGAGTGGCTATTTGATCTCGGGCGGCTGGCCAAAATCGATCGGCGGCAAATCGATCTGCGGGATGTTGATCTGCACCTTGTTGGGATCGATCGTCGACAGCCCAGCCTTGTAATGCATGACCATGCTGGGAAACATGATGACCGAGACGACGGCGAGGATTTGAATCACCACGAATGGCGCGGCGCCCCAGTAGATCTGGCCGGTGGTCACGCCGGGCGTCAATTTTCCGGTGATGCGATCGATGAAGGATTCGCGCGGCGCCACTGAGCGCAGATAGAACAACGCGAAGCCGAACGGCGGATGCAGGAACGAGGTCTGCATATTGACGCCGAGAATGACGCCGAACCAGATCAGGTCGATACCGAGATGTTCCGCCGCCGGACCAAGCAGCGGGATAACGATGAAGGCGAGTTCGAAATAATCGAGGAAGAACGCCAGCACGAAGACGAAGGCGTTGACGAACAGCAAGAAGCCGATCTGTCCACCGGGCAGCGAGGTGAGCAGGCTTTCGACCCAGATGTGGCCGCTGACGCCATAAAAAGTCAGCGAAAAGACCCGGGCGCCGATCAGGATGAAGATGACGAAGGCGGCCAATTTCGCTGTGGACTCGGTAGCCTGGCGCACCAAATCCCAGGTTAGACGCCGTTTGATCGCGCCAAGAATAAGCGCGCCGCTGGCGCCCATGGCGCCGCCTTCAGTAGGCGTAGCGACGCCGATGAAAATGGTCCCCAAGACAAGGAAAATCAGGAACAGCGGCGGCACCATCACGAACGTCGTCTGTTGCGCCATGTGCGACAGGAATCGGACTCCGGTCAGGCGCTCGAGACCCCAGTTCACCACCGCAATACCAAAGGCAAAGAGAATGCCGAAGAACATGCACAGCACGACGAAGTCGGCGCCGTGGGTGTCGGAATCGCGCATCATGAACCAGCCGAACACCCCGCTGGCAACGGCGAGAACGAGCAGCGACCACAGCCCGCGGCTGCCGTCCGGTTCGCGGAAACCGACGGCCTCCGCCGGCAGACCGGGCGTCGACTTTGGAAACACAATGGTCGTGATCAAGGTCCAGAGCGCGTACATTCCGGCGAGCGCGAGGCCGGGAATGAACGCGCCCTCATACATATCGCCAACCGATTTGCCGAGCTGATCGGCCATCACGATGAGCACGAGCGACGGCGGGATGATCTGCGCTAGCGTTCCTGAGGCGGCAATGACGCCTGAGGCGAAGCGGCGGTCGTAGCCGTAGCGCAGCATGATCGGCAGCGAAATCAAGCCCATGGAAATGACCGAGGCGGCGACGACCCCGGTGGTGGCGGCGAGCAGCGCGCCGACGAAAATCACGGCGTAAGCGAGGCCGCCGCGCACCGTGCCGAACAGCTGCCCGATCGTGTCGAGCAGGTCTTCCGCCATGCCGGAACGTTCGAGCACCAAGCCCATGAAAGTGAAGAACGGGATCGCCAAGAGCGTATCGTTGCTCATCACGCCGTAGATGCGGTCCGGCAAGGCCTGCAAGAAATCCGGCTGGAATTGGCCGAGCCCGATGCCGACGAGTGCGTAAAACAACCCAACAAAGGCCAGCGAAAACGCCGCCGGATAGCCAAGCAGGAGCGCCACGATCAACGAAGCGAACATGATCGGAGCCAGGTTTTGTATGATGAAGGCTTCCATCGTGACCCGCGGCGGCTGGCGCTTAGTCTTCTTTGCGCATGGCTTCGATGACGTGCTCGACTTCGGCTTCGAGCGCGTCGACCTGCGTCGCATGCGGATCCGGGATCAGCCCGCGGGCGACGGCAATGCGCTTGATCAGCTCGGAGATTGCCTGCGCCAACAAGAGCGCGAACCCAAGCGGGACCAGCGCTTTGGCCGGCCATTGCGGCAGGCCGCCCGCGTTCGTGGATTGCTCGTTGATGACGAAGGAGCCGGTGAAGAAAGGAATACCGGTCACAATGATGACGATCGTCAGCGGTAGCAGAAAAAATGTGTGCCCGATGATGTCGATCGCGTTGCGCAGCTGCCGGGGCAGCAGGTTGTTTACTATGTCGATGCGGATGTGCTCGTTGTCGCGCAGCGTCCACGATGCGCAGAGCAGGAACACCAAGCTGAACAGCACCCATTGCAGTTCGAGCCAGGCGTTCGAGGACATATCGAACGTCTTGCGGACCACCGCATTGATCGCCGAGATGACGACCGCGAGCAGGATTGCCCACGCGCACCATTTGCCGATTTGCACGTTGATGGCGTCGATGACGCTGCTCAGCCTAAGAAGCGCGCGCACCCAATTCCCCACTCCCCCGGCAGCCCTGCGTGTCCACCGCCCCCGCGGCGGTACCCGTCCAGGGGCTTTGACGGCCCCACGTCGACCTCACCTTAGCAGGGAGAAGGCGCTCAAGGTCAAGCCGCCGTGCGCCAGAAAGCCGCGCCTTTGCGCAAGAAATTGGAGCGGGCGAAGGGAATCGAACCCTCGACATACAGCTTGGGAAGCCGCTGGCGATCGTTGAATTCATCAGCGTTTCAGCCGGCATGTTGCAGCCTTGTCGCAGCCAGCCCGCTATCCCGTTTTCCAGTCGCCAGCAGCGGCCCCGTGTGCTGGTGCGCGTTTTTCCAAGCCGGTGTGTCCATCCTTCACCTCAAAATTGGTGATGTCGAACGGGCACCGCGCCAGGCCGATTTGCCTACATTTTTCTTCAGTAAATCTGCGCACTGGTGGGAACTCCAAGATACCTTGTCGGATCGAACGCATTCGACGTCCTTCTTCGCAAAGCTTTGGGCCGAGCTTCTGGCCGTAGGCGCTTTCGATTCTCTCCCAATCGACGCCAGTTATCGCGAGTTCTGGATCGCCACTGCGC
>JBKPIZ010000164.1:0-2420 GCA_046730495.1 Pseudomonadota bacterium | reverse complement strand
TTTCGCATCTCGGCCGCCCGGCCTCGCATGGCTGCGTGCGGCTTGATCCCGGCAACGCCGCGATCCTGTTCGGTCTCGTCCAGCGCGAAGGCATGGGCGCGACCACGATTGTGATTCATTAGCGCCGACGCTTCCTTGCAGGACGTCGGCGGTCCAAAAAGAAAGGGACCGGCACGATGGCCGGTCCCCTCACTCCCCCCAACCTTGCCTAGCCTTTGGTAACGACCGGCGGAGGGGCTTTGCCCTTGCCGTAGTACTGCGCACAGCCCGCGATGCTGAGGAGAGCAAGCACCGCGGCCAGTGATAAAGCGAGCTTCTTCATGCAAGTAACTCCCCCTGTCATGACCGCTCACCCTACCGGCGCGGGCACGCGCTTCTCTAGTGTTGGAAAGACAACGCAGCCTTGCAGCGTGCCGACACGGTTGCCCCCGAGCGGCTTTTTTACGGCGATGGAACTTGCCACAATTAGGCGGCTGCTATGGCCTCGATCTCGATCAGGAAATCGGACCGTAGAGTCGGGACACTTCCCCAATTTCAGGCGTCGGCACAGCCACTCCTCGGTTTGCCTCCGTAAGCGTAAGATAACGCGGCGGAGGAATTGCCCGAGGAACAGCTTATGGCCATCACCGTTTGTCCGATCACCCCCGGTTTTGTCGCTGAAATCGGCGACATCGACTTGTCGACGCCGCTCGAACCTGCCGACCTCGTGGCCGTCAAAGAGGCGTTTACGACATACGCCGTGCTGATTTTTCCCGATCAGCATCTATCGCAGGATCAGCATCTTGACTTTGCCAGAAACTTCGGTCCGCTAGAGACCACGATCGCGCTGTTCCGTAAAGATGCCAAATTACGCGTGCGCAAAGAGTTCGCCGATGTCTCCAACCTCGACGCCGACAACAAGGTCTGGGGCGAGAATTCGCGACGACGCCTGTTCGAGCTCGGCAACCGGCTGTGGCACACCGACAGCTCGTTCAAACGCCTGCCGGCGCGGGCGTCCCTGCTCTACGCGCGCTCGATTCCGCCGGTCGGCGGCCACACCGAATTTGCCGATGAACGCGCCGCCTATGACGCGCTGGGCGAAGACATGAAGCGGCGGCTGCAAAGCCTTGTCGCCGAGCACGCGATCTTCAATTCGCGCGCGCGATTGGGCTTCACCGAATTCAGCGATGAAGAACGGGAGGGCATGCCACCGGTGCCGCAAGCGCTGGTGCGTGTTGTTCCGGAATCCGGCCGCAAATCGCTTTATCTCGCGTCGCATGCCGGCCGCATTTTCGGCATGCCCGAGCCGGAAGGGCGGGCGCTGATCGATGAACTCATAGCCCATGCGACGCAGCGGCAATTCGTCTACACGCATCGCTGGCGTGTCCACGATCTCGTCATTTGGGACGACCGCTGCACCATGCATCGCGGAACTGGATTCGATGACCTGCGCTTCAAACGCGACATGCAGCGCGCCACCGTGTCCGACATCGCCAATTCCTGCGAGCAAGAAGGCCTCGCGATCGCGGCGGCGTAGGCATCGAACCTGACAACGAAATAGCGAAGCTCACACATCCACTTTTAGCGCGGCGATGAAGGCTTCCTGCGGGATGTCGACCTTGCCGAATTGGCGCATGCGCTTCTTGCCTTCTTTCTGCTTGTCGAGAAGCTTGCGCTTGCGGGTGACGTCGCCGCCGTAGCACTTGGCGGTGACGTCTTTCCGGAACGCGCGCACGGTCTCGCGCGCGATGATCTTGCCGCCGATCGCGGCCTGGATCGGCACCTGGAACATATGCGGCGGAATGAGCTCCTTGAGCTTTTCCGCCATGGCGCGGCCGCGGCTCTCGGCGCGGGTGCGATGCACCAGCATGGCCAGCGCATCGACCGGCTCGCCGTTGACTAGCATCTGCAGCTTGACCAGATCGGAGGGACGATAGTCGGTCAGGTGATAATCGAACGAGGCATAGCCGCGTGACACCGATTTCAGCCGGTCGTAAAAATCGAACACCACTTCGTTGAGCGGCAGATTGTATTTCACCAGCGCGCGGTTGCCGACGTAAGTGAGTTCCTTCTGCTCGCCACGGCGGTCTTGGCACAGTTTGAGCACGGCGCCGAGATATTCGTCGGGCGTAAGGATCGTCGCCTCGATCCAGGGCTCGCGCATTTCCTCAATATGGTTCGGATCCGGCATGTCGACCGGATTATGGATTTCCAGCTCCTGGCCGTTGCGCAGCTTGATCTTGTAGATCACCGAGGGCGCGGTCGCGATCAGGTTGAGATTGAATTCGCGCTGCAACCGCTCCTGGATGATTTCGAGGTGAAGAAGGCCAAGAAAGCCGCAGCGGAAACCGAAGCCAAGCGCGGCGGAAGTCTCCATTTCATACGAAAAGCTCGCGTCATTCAGCCGGAGCTTGCCCATGGCCGCGCGCAACGCTTCGAAG
>JBKPIZ010000163.1:0-11979 GCA_046730495.1 Pseudomonadota bacterium | reverse complement strand
CTCGTCACCAAGGACGAGATCAAGGATCCGCAAAACCTCGACATGTGGCTCGACGTCAACGGCGACAAACGCCAGCGCGGCAACACCGCGACCATGATCTTCGATTGCCGCCACATCGTCTGGACATGCTCGCAATATTTCGTCATGGAGCCGGGCGACGTGATCATCACCGGCACGCCGCCTGGCGTCGGCCTCGGCATGAAGCCGCCGAGCTTTCTCAAAGCCGGCGACGTCGTCACGCTTGGCATCGAGAAGCTCGGCGAACAACGGCAAAAGGTGGTGGCGCCCAAGAGGTAGCTGCGCCTAGCCTTCGCGCGCCTGCAGCACCGCTGCGGTGGAAATCCGCGACCAGGAGGAGACCTTGTCGCGAAACGCAACATAGGACGCGTGCACCTTGGCGGCGCCGGCGCTTTTGCCGACGAGCTCGCCGAGCACGTCCTTGGCCTGGCCGCGCGCGGCGCCGATAAGATCCGCTGGGAAGGCGCGCAGCTGGACATTGTCCTGTTTGGTCAGCGCGCCGAGCGCCTCGACATTGAGCCGCTCCATTTCGGCAAGCGCATAGGCGGCTTCGGTGGCGCAAGCATGCGCCACGATCGCCTGCAGCTCGCGATCGAGCGCTTGCCAGGCTTTGAGGGTGACAATGCACTCGCCGGTGCCGTTCGGCTTGTTGAAGCCCGGATAGTAATAGAACGGCGCATAGCGATAGAGCCCGAGCGCGATGTCGGAGCCGGGTCCGACGAACTCGGCGCCCTCGATCAGGCCGGATTGCAACGCCACCAGAATTTCACCGGGCGCGGTGGTCTGCGGAATGGCGCCGAGGCGGCGGTAGACTTCGCCGCCCAGTCCGAGCGAGCGCAGTTTGAGGCCGCGTACGTCGTCGCGGCTTTTGATCTCGCGGCGAAACCAGCCGCCCATGCAGGTTCCGGTATTACCGGCCATGAACGGTTTGACGCCGAACGGGGCGTAAAGCTCGTCCCATAAAGCCTGGCCGCCGCCGGCATCGATCCAGGCGACGTGCTCATTCGGCAATAGCCCGAACGGCACCGTGGTGAAGAAGGCGGCGGCCGGCTCCTTGCCCTGCCAATAGAACGAGGCGGTATGGCCCATTTCGGCGACGCCGGAACCCACCGCATCGAGCACTTCGAGAGCGGGAACCACCTCGCCTGCCGCCGCGACACTGATCTCGAGCCGTCCGCCGGACAGGGTGCCGATCCGCTCGGCAACGCGCTCCGCCGACATGCCAGGGCCGGGCAGACGCTTTGGCCAGGAGGTGATCATGCGCCAGCGCATTTTGCCGCTTTGCGCCAATGCGGGAGCGGAGAGCGCGCCGCCAAGCCCGAGCGCACCGGCCTGCGCAATACCTGCGCGCGCGAGATTGCGGCGTGTAATCTTGGTCATTGCGGTCCCCTTTCGATCGCGTATGGGCCTCACCTGCATCTTATGACATCAATTAGGCCCTGCGGAGCGGCACTGAAGCGCTTGCGCGCGCGGAATTTTTCCGACAGAGGTGAGCGGGGTTGTTAGTTATCTGGGGAGGGTGACATGGGAGCGAATTTCGGCATCGCCGGAATGGATTGGCAGCAGCGGGTCAATTGGGACCGGTTGCGAAAATACCGCACCGAGCGCGCTCGCGCGATGATGAAAAAGCACGGCCTCGGCGCGCTCCTGTGCATGTATGACGAAAACGTCCGCTATCTCACCGGCACCCTGACCCCCGGCTGGAACCGGCTCAAGCCCGGCCTGCGCTACGCCATGCTGTGCGGCGACGGCGCACCGATCCTGTTCGAGCAGGGCGATCTCGGCTTTCAGATCGAGCGCCATTCGCCGTGGATCCCGAAGGAAAACGTCCGCCATTCGTTCGCCTGGATCAAGGGCGCGGCCGGTCCGGCCTCGACCCAGCAGGTGACGAAGTTCACCAGAGCAGTGCAGCAGGCGATGCGGGAAAACGGCGTCGCCGGCCAAAAGCTCGGCGTCGATTTCATCGACATCAACATGATCAACATTTTCAAGGACAACAACATCACCTGGACCGACGGCATGAGCGCGATGATGGAAGCGCGAGCGGTCAAGAACGAAGACGAGCAGGAATGCTTCCGCATCGTCGGCGCGATCGGCGATGCCACGCACTGGGAATGCATGAAATTCCTGCGCCCCGGTATCACCGAAAACCAGGTGACGGCGCATCTGATGCAATATCTCTACAACATCCCCGGCATGGAAGACGTCGAGGATGTGATCGTTTCGTCGGGCCCGAACACTTGGCCGAACTGGCGCAATTTTTCCGATCGCATCATCCAGCCCGGCGACATCGTGTTCATGGATTTGGCGGCACTGACCTGGAACGGCTACAAATCCTGTTACTACCGCACCTATTGCGTCGGCAAAGAGCCGAGCAAGGAACAGAAAGAGACATACGAGATCGCGCTGAAATGGCTCTACGATTCCATCGGCGCGGTCAAAGCCGGCGCCACGACGCGCGACATCGCGCTCAAATGGCCGTCGGCGATGGAAACCTGGGGCTATGAGGACGAGGACCAGGCCGCCGCGAATTTGTGGGGCCACGGCCTCGGCTTGGCGCAATACGATCCGCCGGTCATCTCGCGCATCTGGTCGCTCGATCATCCGGTCGAAATCAAAGAAGGCATGACCTTCGCGCTCGAAACCCAGCACGGCAAAAAATTCCATTACGGCGTGCGAATCGAGGAAATGCTGATCGTGCACAAGGATTCCATCGAGATCGTTTCGAACTTCCCGGTCAAACAGATCACGGTCGTCGATCCGCTGCCGGGCTACGGCGATCACGTGCGATGAAATTTTCCTCCCTCCGAAAGAGGGAGGAAAGAGTAAGCGCGGTGGGGATTGATGAGCTCATCTTCGTTTATCCTGCCACTGAACAGTCAAGCCGCCACCGATGCGTCTCGCGTCGGTCCAAAGGCCGCGAACCTGGCGGCGCTCACACGCGCCGGACTGCCGACGCCGGGCGGCTTCTGCATCACGGCAGACGCCTACCGGCGGCAGATCGCGCATCTCGGTCTCGCCGATCTTGTGGGCCAATATGCCGAAGCCGATCCGCCGGCGCAGCGCCGCCTTGCCGTGGAAATCCGCTTAAAGCTTTATCAGGAAGCGCTGGCGCCTGAGCTTTATGACAAAATCATCGCCGCCTGGGACGCGGAGCAAAAGCCGGCCGCGGTGCGCTCTTCGGCGGTGATCGAGGATCGCGCCGACGGCAACTTTGCCGGCCAGTTCGAAAGTTTCCTCGGCATCGCCGGCGCGGCCGAATTCATGACCGCACTACGCGCGTGCTGGGCGGCTTTGTGGACCACGACCGCGCGCCGCTCGATGGCGCAGCATGGGCAAAATCCGGCGCAGACCGCGATGGCGGTTTTGGTCCAGCCGCTGGTCGCCGCGCGCGCCTCCGGCGGCGCTTTGAGCGAGACCGCCGATGGCGAGATGCTGATCAGCGCCACCTGGGGATTGGGATCCACCATCGCCCAGGGCGAAGTGGTGCCGGACCGCATCGTGCTCAGCCGGCAAGGCTTCGTACGCTCGAATGAAGCCGGCCGAAAGCATCATCGCGAGACCTGCAGCCACGCCGGCGATGGCGCGGGCACTGCGCCGCAAGCTGTGCCCGCCGACCTTGTTCGCGCGCCGTGCCTTCAGGCCGGCGAAGCCACCGCGCTCGGCCGCCTGCTGCGCAAGGCCGAGACCGTGCTCGGCATGCCCGTGGAGATCGAATGGGCGCTGGATGATACCGGATTCAAATTGCTGCAGGCGCGGCCTCTGCACATGCGGCCGGCGCACGTGCCGGACGAAATTTGGCTCAAACATCCGGGACTGAACGGCCACCCCGCCGGCATCGGCTGGGGCTCGGGCCGTGCGGTGGTGGTGAATTGCGAATGCGAACTGACACGTGTGGCACCCGGCGATATTTTGGTGACGCGCGTCGCCGGCCCGGCACTCAGCCACATCCTGCCGCGCGTCGGCGGCGTCGTGGCCGAGCTTGGCGGCTCGACCTCGCATCTTGCTTCGCTGGCGCGCGAGCGCGGCATCCCCGCGGTGCTTGGCGTCCTCGACGCTACGCGGCGCATCCCCGACGGCGCACAGGTTGCGGTCGACGGCGTCGCCGGCGTCGTGCGGTGGCTCGCTTAGCGCATGATCCCGAAAAATGCTTTCGGATAAGGTCATGCGCAAACAAAATCATTGCGGACAGACCGTGATTCAACTCGATCCAATCGTGCTTTAATGTGGACAGCGCAACGACGGCCGCGGATTTTCGTAACGCAACCGGTGTCGGAGACCGCGATCAAGCGCCTGCGCGCCGTGGCGACGGTCAAGGTGTTTCCCGATGCCCGCCGCATCATCCCCAAGCGCGCGCTGCTTCAGGCTTTGGGCCAGAGCGATATTTTGTTCTGCCTGCTCCACGATAAGATCGATCGCGCCGTCATCATCGCCAATCCGGACTTGCGCCTGATCGCCGCGCAATCGATCACGCCGTCGAACATCGACGTTGCGGCGGCAACGCAACGGCGCATTCCCGTCACCGTGACCGCGCCGATCACCACCGAAGCCACCGCCGACCTTAATTTCGGTCTGATGCTCGCAGTGGCGCGGCGAATTTTAGAGGGCCACCGCACTGTACGCGCGGGCAAATTCCCCGGCGGGCAGTCCGCGCATCTGATGGGCACCTATGTCTGGGGCAAGACGATCGGACTCATTGGCGGCGGCGGCTTGATCGGCAAAGCGGTGGCGCGCCGCGCCCATGGTTTCTCGATGCGCGTCCTGTACTGGACGCCGCGGCGCAAATCCGAAAGCGAGGAACGCGAAGCCGGTTTGACCTATGTGCCACTCGAAGAATTGCTGCGCGAATCCGATTTCGTCTCGCTGCATTCGCCGCTCAACGCGCAGACCCGCCATCAGATCGGCGCCCGCGAACTGCGGCTGATGAAAAAAAACGCGTTTTTGATCAACACCGCCCGCGGCGCCATCGTCGACGAGGCGGCGCTGGTGCGCGCGCTTAAGACCAAACAGATCGCCGGCGCCGGGCTTGACGTCTTTGAGCACGAGCCGAAAGTCGACAAGCGTCTCAAGGCGATGGCGAATGTCGTGCTTACCCCGCATCTCGGCAGCGCCACGCCGGAAGTGCGCGAGGAGATGGCAAAAATTGTTGTCGACAATATTCTTGCCTTCCTTGAAGGGAGGAAATTGCCGAATTGCGTCAATCCGCAGGTGTTTGCTCTCTAGCGTCATCGCCGGACTTGATCCGGCAATGACGAGTACCCGGAGTACTGAATGCCCACCACCATTATCGCCATCACCGACAGTCCGTTTCCTTCGCTCGAGCCGGCGAAGCAAGCGCTGGCGCGGCTTGATCCCGAATACCGCATGGCGAAAAGTCCGTCGGCGGATGACATCCTGGCGGTGGCGCGGGACGCCCATGCCATTCTTGTCACTTACGCGAAACTTCCCGGCGAGCTCCTTCGGCAATTGACTCGCTGCAAGGCGATCGGCCGGTTCGGCCTTGGCGTCGACAATATCGATCTGCCGGCGGCAAAAGCGCTCGGCATTGCCGTCAATTACGTCCCCGATTACTGCCTGCGCGAAGTTTCCGACCACGCCATGGCGCTTTTGCTGGCGCTGGCGCGCAAAGTGACGCTTGCCAACATGCTGGTGCAATCCGGACGCTGGGAAGTGCCGCCGCTTGTGCCGCTGCGCCGGCTCGAAGGCCAGGTTCTGGGACTTATCGGCTTCGGCAATATCCCGCGCACGCTCGCGCCCAAAGCCAAGGTATTTGGACTGAAGGTGCTCGCTCACGATCCTTACGTGGCCAAGGAAGCGTTGCGCGCCGCCGGCGTCGAGGTCGTGAGTTTTGAGGACCTCCTCGCCCGCTCCGATTTCATTTCGGTGCACGCACCGCTCCTTCCGGCGACGCGCGGGCTGATGAACGCGGCCGCTTTCGCCCAGATGAAAAAGGGCGCGTGCCTCATCAATACCGCGCGGGGACCATTGGTCGACGAGGCGGCGCTCGTCGCCGCGCTCAATTCCGGACACCTCGGCGGCGCCGCGCTCGACGTGGTGGCGATCGAGCCTCTGCCGAAGGATTCGCCGCTCGTTGGCCGCGACAATGTGATCCTCACGCCGCACACCGCGTTCTACTCGGTCGAGGCATTGGAAGAACTACAGTCCAAATGCGCCAGCGATGTCGCCCGCGTGCTTTCGGGCGAGAAAGCGGTCTATCCGATCAGCGCTTAGGAATCAGTCGCAAAATTCCCCCGCTCACTCCGCGGTCCAGCCGCCGTCGAGTACCAGCGCCGAGCCGGTCATCAGCGACGAGGCATCGGAGGCGTGAAACACGATCGCGCCGGTGATCTCGTCGAGCTGGCCGAGACGCCCGAGCTTGATCTTGGCAAGGACCTCATCGCGGAACGCTTTGTTCTCGAAGAAAGGCCGCGTCATCGGCGTCTCAAGGAACGTCGGACCAAGACTATTGACGCGAATGTTGTGCGGCGCGAGTTCGATCGCCATAGCCTTGGTGAATCCCTCCATCGCGTGCTTTGAGGCGCAATAGACGGTGCGGCGCGCGGCGCCGACATGGCCCATCTGCGATGAAATATTGATGATCGAGCCGGGCAGCTTGGCTTCGATCAGCCGCAACGCCACCGCCTGCGCCATGAAGAAAGCGGCGCGAACGTTGAGTGCAAAGATTGCGTCGAAATCCTCGACCTTGACGTCAGGCAGGTAAGCCGGGCGATTCATGCCGGCATTGTTAACGAGGATCTGGAACGGCTCGGCGCGTGCCACCGCCTGGCGCACCGCTTTGACATCGGTGACGTCGAGCACAAGCGCCTCGGCGACCTCGCCGCGCGCGCGGATCGCGGCGGCGGCTTCTTCGATCTCGGATGTGGTGCGCGCGGCGAGCGTCACCTGCGCTCCGACCGCCGCCAGCGCCGAAGCTGCGGCGAGTCCGATGCCGCGGCCGCCGCCGGTGATCAGCGCGCGCTTGCCGTCAAGCCGGAAGGACGGAGTTTTGGCAAGGTCGAGAGTCACTTTGAACGCCGTTGCTTGTTCTTCTCACCGCTTGCGGGGAGAGGTGAGATCACTCCGCGGCCTGCGCGTAAGGAACATTCCGGCCGCCGTATCGCCGGACCCGGACATTGGCCTGCTCGGCGTGCGCGACAAAGCCTTCCAGCATGCAAAGCCGCGAACAATATTCGCCGATCATCGCGCTCGCTTCGTCGGTCAGCACTTTTTGATAGGTGCAGGTCTTGAGGAACTTTCCGACCCACAGGCCGCCGGTATAGCGCGCCGCTTTCTTGGTCGGCAGCGTGTGGTTGGTGCCGATCACTTTATCGCCGTAAGCGACATTGGTGCGCGCACCCAGGAACAGCGAGCCGTAATTTTTCATATTGTTGAGGAAATAATCGGGATCGCGCGTCATCACCTGGACGTGTTCCGACGCCACACGATCGGCCTCGCGCACCATTTCCGCCTCGTCCTCGCACACGATGACTTCGCCGTAATCGGCCCAGGCCTTGCCGGCGGTATCGGCGGTCGGCAGGATCGCAAGCAGCCGCTCGATCTCTTTCATGGTTTCGCGCGCGAGCTTTTCCGAATTGGTAATCAGCACCGCCGGCGTGGTCGGTCCATGCTCGGCCTGACCGAGCAAATCGGTCGCACAGATTTCGCCGTCGACGGTCTCATCGGCGATGATCAGCGTCTCGGTCGGTCCGGCAAGCAGATCGATGCCGACGTGCCCAAATAATTGCCGTTTGGCTTCGGCGACATAGGCATTGCCCGGCCCGACGATCATGTCGACGCCGTGAATGGTCTCGGTGCCGAGCGCCATGGCGGCGACCGCTTGCACGCCGCCGAGCACAAAAATCTCGTCGGCGCCGCCAAAATGCATGGCCGCGACAATCGCCGGGTGCAGACCGCCCTTGAACGGCGGCGCGCAGGCGATGATATGCTTCACGCCGGCGACCCGCGCGGTGACGATCGACATGTGCGCCGAAGCGACCATCGGATAGCGCCCGCCGGGCACATAGCAGCCGATTGAATTGACCGGGATGTGCCGGTGCCCAAGCACCACGCCGGGCAGTGTTTCCACTTCGAGATCGCGTAAGGTTTCTTTCTGCTTCTGCGCGAAATTACGCACCTGGGCCTGGGCGAATTTGATGTCGTCGAGATCGCGCTTGCGCACCTGCGCGATCGCCCGCTCGATCTCATCCGGCGTGAGCTTGAAAGACGGCGGCGACCAATTATCGAACTTTTGCGACAGATCGCGCACGGCTGCGTCCTTGCGCGTATCGATATCGGCGAGGATTTGCTCAATCGTTTCGCGAACCTTGGCGTCCGCCGCCTTGATCGCGGTTGCGTCCATTCCGCGCTTGAGATGCCGGGCCATTACACTTCTCCGTTACGCCTTTACTTAATCGCCTGCGGATTGATCGGCGAGCCGGTGCCGCCGGTAATGATGAGGGGCGGGCCGCTAAAGAAAAACTCATAGACGCCGTCATCGGCGCAATCGTCGGCGAGTTCCTTAAGATAAAAGATTTCGCCCATGCAGAGGCCCATCGCCGGGATGACGACCCAGTGCCATGGCTGATTGGCTTCCTTGGTTTCATTGGGGCGGACTTCGACACCCCAGGTATCGGTGCAGATCGCCGCGATTTCCTTCTCTTGGCACCAGTAGCAATTCTCGAACTTCACGCCGGGCGCGTCGCCGCCGGCATAGCCGCCCCAGTCCTTTTCGGCGAGACAACGTTCCATCTGGCCGGTGCGGATGATGACGAAATCGCCGCGGCCGATCGAGACATTCTGATCTTTGGCGCATTTGTCGAGTTCGTCATTGGAAATGCTCTCGCCGTCGGCCATCCATTTGACGCCGCGATAGCGCGCGATGTCGAGGAGCACGCCGCGTCCGATCATTTTGTTTTTGGAATGCTCAATGCCGAGAACGTTCAGGCCCTTGGAGTCAATCAGCTTGGCGTCGTAGCCGTTGTAGGCTTTGTCCTCGTAGAAGATGTGCCCGAGCGCGTCCCAATGCGTCGCGCCCTGCACGCACAGCATTAGCGTATCGTCAGCGTAGCGGATCTTGTTCCAATCCTGCCGTTCGGCGATCGCATCGGTCCCGGTGGCGAGCATCTGGTGGATCGGATTGAAGCGCCCGCCGAATAAACCGGTCTGCGGTCCGTGGGTGTCAAGCGGAATGCCGAGCGCGAATACCTTGCCGGTGCGGATCAGGCTGGCGGCTTTGACGATGTCCTGCGGCGTGACATGATTGAGTGTGCCGATGTGGTCGTCTTTGCCCCAACGGCCCCAATTTTTGAGCTTCTCCGTCGCCTCGGCGATTGCCTTTCGACCGACCTTGATGTCCATTTCTTCCGCCCCTGTTTTCGCGCTTCCCGCAGCGATCAGAGAGCCGCTTTAGGGTGCGTGCTTAACGTGCTTACTGTGACACAAATGGATTGCATCGTGCGAAGGATTATTTGCCGCAAAGTCTGCGACAAGGAAAGGAAATAGCGCATGAAGCTTTTGAGTTTCGCCGCCGACGGCAAGGACTGGTTCGGAGCGCTGCGCGACAACGGCGTCGTCACGCTCAACGACAAAATCGCGCAGCCCAGCCTTCGCGCGGCGCTCGCCGCCGGCGCAATGGAGAAAATGCGTGACGTCGCCCGTCACGCCGCGCCCGATTGCACGCTTGATGAAATAAAATTTCTGCCGGTCATCCCGCAGCCGGGTAAAATTCTCTGCGCCGGCATCAATTATCGCTCGCACGCGGCCGAGATGGCGCGCGAATTGCCGAAACAGCCGAGCATGTTCATCCGCTTTGCCGATACGCTGGTCGGGCATGGCGGCGAACTGATCCGTCCCAAAGTCTCGGACCATTTTGACTTCGAGGGCGAGCTTGCGCTGGTCATCGGTAAAGGCGGCCGACATATCGCGGCCGAGCGTGCGCTTGAGCATGTCGCCGGCTACACCTGCTTTGTCGACGGCAGCGTTCGCGATTATCAGAAATTCTCGGTGACCTCCGGCAAGAATTTTCCGGGCACGGGTCTCCTCGGTCCGTGGCTGGTTACGCGTGACGAAATTCCTGACCCCGCCCGGCTCACTTTGATGACGCGGCTGAACGGCAAAGAGGTGCAGCACGCGACGACCGATCTTTTGATCTATTCGATCCCGCAGATCATCGCGTTTTGCTCGGATTTCACTGCGCTCGCTCCGGGCGATGTCATCTCGACCGGCACGCCCGAGGGCGTCGGCCATGGCCGCAAGCCGCCGTTATGGATGAAGGCCGGCGACACGCTCGAAGTCGAGATTACCGAGATCGGCGTTTTGCGCGCGCAGGTCGTCGACCAGCGGGGCTGAAGGGCTCGCAATCCTCCTCGCCCCGCTCGACCGGCGTGTTCATGGCGACATCGCTGCGGCGCTGGTTGCCAGTCTCGTGGCCGAGCGCGAAATAATCGCTGGCCGCGGCCATGCGCGCCTGGCGTTCGAGCTCATCCGGCCAATAGCCGAGATCATAGCCATGCCAGGGGCTTTCCGGCTTGAGCGCCGGCAGGCCGAGCCGCTCCCAGATCGCTTTCGCCCGTTCCATGAATTCGCGCTTGGGCAAGGCGACCGGCGCGTAAGTGCCTTTGAGCGTCGCATTGATGAGCACGGCGGCGGTTTCGCCGCCATCGCGCGGCCCACGCGGGCCGTGCCCGGGATGCTTGTGCGGCACGACCAATAGATCGTGCTGCGGCTGGCAGCGGTACGACATTGCCCATAACAGCGCGTCCGCGTTCTGCGGATCGATGTCCTCGTCGACGGCAATGATCCATTTGCCGGCGAAGCGATGCAGCGTCGAGGCGCCGTTGAGCGCCCGCCAGATTTCGGTTTCTGGCGCGCCGCGGGCAAATTGAATCCCGATCACGGCATAGAGGCTGGTGAGCGGTTCGTGCATGGCCACGCGCTTGACCGAATTGACGCCGAGCACGGCGCGCAGATGATGCAGATAGAGCGGCTCCATGGCGACGCGGCGGATCACGCTCGATTCGCTTGGCGTCACCTGGCTGATGAAGGAAGTCAGAATCGCGTTCCGCCGCCGCGTGATCGCGGTGACGTTCATGAAAGCATTGTATTCTTGCAGATTGACGTAACCGTGCGATTCACCGAACGGCGCCTCCGGCTCGAGGGATTCGGTGTCGATCAATCCTTCAATGACGATCTCGGCCTCGGCCGGGACCAAGAGATCGACGGTCTTCCCCCGCACCACATTGATTGGCGCGCCGGCAAGCCCGCCGGCGACCGCAAGCTCATCGAGGTCTTCCGGCAATTTCGTAACCGCGGCATAGGAGACCAGCGGCGGACAGCCGACGACGACCGCGCACGGCATCGGCTCGCCGCGCGCCTTGTATTTGAGCCAATGGGCATAGATGCCGGCGCGCAATTCGACGGAAGGATTCATCCCGAGCCGCCGTGGCGCTTTGAGCTGGCCCCGATAGTTGCCGACATTCTGGCGGCCGCTTTCCGGATCCTTGGTGATGTAATGCCCGGCGGAAAGGTAAGGCGCATTGTCAAAGCCGGGCGTGGAAATCGGCACCGGCAGGCCGTCGAGCGCGGCGCCCGCGGCGTCGAGCGCATCGCCGAGTACGCATATCTCCTGGCACGGCGACGACGCGACAACACGCGGTTCGATCGGGGCGGCCAGCGCCTTTACCCAGGTGGCGCCGATCTCGTCGAGCGGGCGGCCGAAGCCAATCCGATAGGCTTCCGGATTGGCGGCGAGCCCGGCGACCAGCACGGCGATATCGTAGCGGGCGCGTTTGCTGTCGGTGGCTTGCGTGAACAAGAATGCTCGCCGATCCGCCTCGCCAATTCCGCCGCGATATTGCCAACGCACCAGAGGATGCATTTCGGTATCTTTGTTGATCGGCTCGTCGACGATGATCAACAACCCGGCGCGGTGCAGGGCCAGCACATGATCATGCAGATCGGGAT
>JBKPIZ010000162.1:0-7953 GCA_046730495.1 Pseudomonadota bacterium | reverse complement strand
CGCAATTCCGCACCGAATCCGGGACGCAGAGGGATGATGTCCATCGGCGTAGCCTCCATCGAGTTCGTTTTGGCAAATCTCCTCCAAAATGCCCGTTCTGGCAAGAAAGCCTTGCACGCCGCGCTGGAGCAACGCGCGTTGCACGCAGTAGCGGAGGGCATTAGGCTTGATCGGCGCAATGCGATGCACGCGGGGTGAGAGACAGCCAACGCGGGCTGCGTCGGGCGGGGAGCGTCCATGCTGGAAGGCCTGCTGCAGCGGCGGCCATACAACGCCGTCACTGATCTCATCGATGCGCCGCTCGAGCGCGGCCTTGCCGGCAAAACCGCCTTCATCGACGCCGACCGCACGCTGAGTTACGGGGACTTGCAAACGCGCAGCTGCCGGTTCGCTTCCGCGCTCTCCGATATCGGGCTACGGGCGGAGGAGCGGCTTGCGCTTCTGCTTTACGACACCGTCGATTTTCCCGTCGCATTCTGGGGCGGCGTGCGCGCGGGCATCGTGGCGCTGCCGCTCAATACGCTGCTCAATGCCGAGCAATACGCCTACATTCTCGCCGATAGCCGCGCTTCGGCGATTGTCGCTTCGGCCTCTTTGGCCAAGGTGTTGCAGCCCATCCTCAACCGCCTGCCGCGGCTGCGCACCATCCTCCTCGTTGGTAGCGGCGCCGATGACCGCGCCGCGTTCGCCGCGGCCGGCCGTGACGTGCATGATTTCAGCGAGCTCGTGGCGCACGGCCGCGCCGAAGTGTTCACGGCGTCGACGCTTTCCGACGAGGTCGCGTTCTGGCTGTACACGTCCGGCTCGACCGGCGAGCCGAAAGGCGTCAAGCACGTTCACACCACCCCGCTCGCGGCGGCGCGGCTGATGGGCCACCATATCATCGGCATTCGCGAGGACGACGTGGTGTTCTCCGCGGCCAAGCTGTTCTTCTCTTATGGCATGGGCAACGCCATGGCTTTTCCGCTGTCGGTCGGCGCCACCAGCGTTTTGCTGCCGCAGCGGCCGACGCCTGAAGCGGTGTTCGAAGTGATGCGGCGGCGACAGCCGACGATTTTCTACGGCGTGCCGACGCTCTACGCGTCTCTCTTGGCGCATAAGGATATGACGCGCGGCGCCGGCTCCGATCGCCTGCGGTTGTGCATCTCCGCCGGCGAGCCACTGCCGCGCGCGCTCGGCGAGCGCTGGAGACAGGCGAGCGGCGTCGATGTGCTCGATGGCATCGGCTCGACGGAAATGTTCCAGACGTTTTTATCGAACCGCCCCGGCGATGTGCGCTACGGCACCACCGGAAAACCGGTGCCGGGTTATGACCTGAAAATTCTCGACGAACAGGGGCGCGAAGCCGCAGATGACGAGATCGGCGAGCTTATCGTACGCGGCGCCACTGCCGGCGAAGGTTACTGGAACCAGCGCGCCAAAAGTCGGCGCACCTTTGCCGGGGAATGGACCTTTACCGGCGACAAATATTTCCGCGACGGCGACGGCTATTATCATTACTGCGGCCGCACCGACGACATGTTCAAGGTCAGCGGCATGTGGGTGTCGCCGTTCGAAGTCGAGGCAGCGCTCGCCTCGCACGAGGCCGTCCTCGAAGCCGCGGTGATCGGCAAACAGGACGCCGACGGCCTGATCAAACCGAAAGCTTTCATTGTGCTGCGCAACGGCTTTGCCGCCGACGAGGGGCTCCTAGAAAGCTTGCGCGTGCACGTCAAAAACTGCGCCGAGCCGTGGAAATATCCGCGCTGGATCGACATCCGGCCCGATCTGCCGCGCACGGCGACGGGCAAGATTCAACGCTTCAAGCTGCGGGAATTGGAGTCGTAGCTCGGCGTTCGCTCCGCGAAACCCGACTAAGACGTATTTAGCCGAAATTAATCACTGCGAAGATGTACGTGGGCGCGCGTGGCGGCTCGCCGCGGCGGCATGATTGGTCCGGAATCATGACGACCGTGACTTGATAGGCTTATTTGTTCATCGCGCCGGTTGCGGCGTCGACTTGTCAAGCTATTTGTGCTCACTAAACAATCGCTGCACGAGCCGCCGCGCCAAGACGCCGGCGACGCGGCGCCGGTAATGGCCGGGGGTAAACGTTGTCTTCATCGCCATGATCTGATCGCGCACCAGTGCGTCGAGACCGGCGAAGACGCGCGCATCGAGCGCGCCGCCGCACAGCCGTTCGGTGCCGGCGAGCCGCACCGGACGCGGATTGGTGCCGGTGAAAGCGACGCGGAGATCACTGA
This sequence comes from Pseudomonadota bacterium, assembly GCA_046730495.1. Lineage (GTDB taxonomy): Bacteria > Pseudomonadota > Alphaproteobacteria > Rhizobiales > Xanthobacteraceae > BOG-931. Next base: position 5,710 of record JBKPIZ010000162.1, on the reverse strand, counting down.
GCGTGTCACCGTCGCGCCGCAACGCCACCGCGACACCAGTGACCGGATATTCGATCGAGCGGCGGATGCGGATCTTGTCATAGGCCGAGCGCAGTGCCGGCGTATTTTTGGCGCGCACACCGGTGACGACCTCGCCCGGGCGCAGTGCGAGATAATATTTGCCGTCGCCGCGGGTCTCGGTGACCGGCTCGTCCTGCCGCGCATGGCCGATATAGAGAGCAGCGAGCGGCATGGTGCGCGCGCCGGCCGGGCCGGCGATATCGACCTCGGCATCCAGGATCAAAAGCGCCGGCGCCAAGTCGCCGCTGAACGTGGCAAAGCAGACGCCGCGGCTTTTCGGCGCGACATGGCAAATGGTGCCGATGGTCTTCAAACAGTGATGGTTCGCGTCGCGCCACCATTCGCTTTGATTGTAGAAGATGCAGCGGGTGTCGAGACAAAGATTGCCGCCGACGGTGCCCATATGGCGCTGGGTCGGGCCGGCGATATGCGCGGCGGCCTGCGCCAATGCCGGATAGTGACGCACGACTTCTGGGTGCACGGCGAGGTCCGTCAGCGTCACCGCCGCGCCGATCGCAAGCTTGTGCGCGTCTGCGGCGATCGCGTGCAGTTCTTTGACGCCGTTGGTCTCGATCAGCACCTTTGGCGCAACGATGCCGCGGCGGATATTGACGATAAGATCGGTGCCGCCGCCAAGCAGGCTCGACTGTGGATGCGCCGCGCGCGCTGCAATGAGCGCGTCGAGCGTTTTTGGCCGCACGACTTCGAATTCCGGCAATGCGTCCATTATGAAATTCCGCCGCCGTCGGCTTTGCCGCCACGGGCGCGTTTCTCGAACGCGGCGAAGACGCGATCCGGCGTCACCGGCAGATTGTTGAAGCGCAGACCTGTGGCATCGGCGATGGCATTGGTCAGCGCCGGCAAGAAGGCCGCGAGCGAGCCCTCGCCGGCTTCCTTGGCGCCGAACGGCCCGTGCGGATCGATGCTCTCGACGATGCCGACTTCGATCGGCGGCGAGTCCTGGATGGTCGGGACCCGGTAATCGAGCATGTTCGCCGTGACCATCAAGCCGTCGTGGTAAGCCGCCTCCTCGCTCATGGCCTGGCCCATGCCCATCCACACCGAGCCCTGGACCTGGCCCTCGACGGTGAGCCGGTTGAGCGCCTTGCCGCAATCGTGCGCCACCCAGACTTTGTCGACGGTAACGACGCCGGTCTCGTCATCGACCGTGACTTCAACGACCTGCACCGAATAGCTGTAGCCCATGGTGCCGCCGATCGCGGCGCCGCGATATTTCTTGCCGCCGTGCGATTGCGGAATGGTCGAATAGTTGCCGGTGACGGTGTTGGTGCCGCTATCTTTCAGAGCTTCCGTGACGACTTCATTGAAGCTCAATCCCTTGTCTTGCGCGCCGGCGCGATAGAGCTCGCCCAGGCACTCGATCTCATCCGGCTTGGCCTCGAGCTTGCGCGCCGCGGCGGCGATCAGCAGCGCTTTAAGATTTTGCGCCGCCTCGATCGCGGCATTGCCGACCATGAAGGTGACCCGGGAGGAATACGAACCATTGTCTTTCGGCACCACCTCGCTGTCGCCGCTGATAATGCGGATACGGGAAAGATCGAGCCCGAGCACCTCGGCGACACTTTGCACCAGCACCGTCGACGAGCCTTGGCCGATCTCGGCGGCGCCGGTGAGCAAAACGATGGAGCCGTCGAAATCGAGCTTGAGCTTGACCGTGGCATGCGGCTCGCCGGTCCAGTTCACCGGCTTCGAAGCGCCGCTGATGTAATGCGAACAGGCCATGCCGAGGCCCTTGCCGCGCGGCAGCTTGCTCTTGCGCGCCTTCCAGCCACTTTCGCGCTCGACCCAATCGAGGCATTCCGGCAAGCCGTAGGAATTCACCATCAAATCGTTCTGCGTAAAGGTCGGCGCCTGCAGCAGGTTAGCGCGTCGCACCGCGAACGGGTCGAGCCCGAGCGCGCGCGCCATCTCGTCGAGCAGGCTCTCAAAAGCAAACCGCACGTCGACGGTGCCGTGGCCGCGGAATGCGCCGCAGGGCGGCGTGTTGGTCAAGACGCGCTTGCCGATATATTTGACGTTATCGAGCGCATAGATCGCGTACAGCATCGATCCGGCGTAGAGGATGGTGACGATACCGTAGCCGGAATGGGCGCCGCCACGCTGAATGCATTCGCATTCGATGCCAGTGATGCGGCCGTCCTTGCGCATGCCGATCTTGAGCCGGATATCGGTTTCCGGGCGGCCGCGATGGGTGATGAAAGTCTCCTCGCGATTGACGACGAGGCGCACGCAGCCGCCGGCCTTGCGCGCCAGCAGGGCTGCGATCAATAACAAAATCAGCTTCTCGGTGCGGCAGCCAAAGCCGCCGCCGACATGCGGCTTGATCACGCGGATCCGCGACATGTCCATGCCGAGAATCTGCGCCAGCATCAGGTGCACGTAATAGGGTACCTGGGTCGAGGCATGCACGGTCATGCGATCGCGCACCACGTCGTAATCGGCGATCGCCGCGTGCATCTCCATCTGGTTCTGGCAGACCTCGGCGCAGTTGTAGACGCCTTCGCGCACCAGGTCGGACGCGGTAAAAGCCGCTTCCACGTCGCCGAGCTCGAACAGCACGTCGCGTTCGAGATTATGCGGACGGTGCTCGTGAAGCGCGATCGCGCCCGGTGCCATCGCCTGTTGTGCGGTGTGATAAGCCGGAAGCTCGCGCACTTTCAGCTTGATTCTGCGCAGCGCTTCCTTCGCCCTCGCATCGTCGATTGCCGCCACCGCGGCAATCGGCTCGCCGCGATAGCGCACGCGATCACGCGCCAGCACATGTTCGGTGCGCGCGACCGGCAACACGCCGAACGCCTTATCGCAATCGGCGCCGGTGATGATCGCCTTCACACCCGGGAGTTTCGTCGCTTCGGTAACGTCGACCTCGATAATTTCGGCGTGCGAATAGGGGCTGCGGAAAATCCGTGCCGCCAGCATTCCGGGGACAACGAAGTCGGCGGTGTATTTGGCCCGCCCGGAAACCTTTTCCGGACCGTCGACCATCGGCACGTAATTGCCGATGTTATGTGCCGGCGTGATCTCGTTCACGGCGTCAACCCGGCGGCGCAAAGTGACGCCGCATGCTTCACTGCCTCGATGATTTTCACGTAGCCGGTGCAACGGCAAATATTGCTGCCGAGCGCCTCGCGTATCTCCGCGTCGCTCGGATTGGCATTGCGGCGCAGGAGCCCGGCCGACGCCATGATATAGCCGGGCGTGCAATAGCCGCACTGCGAGCCGAGTTTCTCGTGAAATCCGCGCTGCACGGCCGACAAATGGCCATCCTTGGCGAGCGACTCGATCGTGTCGACGCGGCGGCCTTCGACGCTTACTGCAAGCGTCAAGCAGGACAGGCGTGGCGTGTCATCGACCAGCACCGTGCAGGCGCCGCATTCGCCGCCGTCGCAGCCGGTTTTCGTTCCGGTCACCCCGACCACTTCCCGCAAATAGTCCAGCAGCAAAAGATTATCGGGAACCGCGTCGTTCCGCGCGCGGCCATTGAGCGTAAACTGAAGAATGCGCGCCATTCCGACCTTGGAGGTGTTTTGAATTAGGCGTTCCGAAGCGCCGATTCCTAGCAATAACGCCGAAACCCTTCAAACCGTCGCGCCGCCAACGCCGCCTGAGCGGATGGGTCAGGCGCGGAAGCGCGCGGTGACTTCGGCCGGTATCGGCCGTGACTTCATTTTCGACGGATCGGCAGGATCGCGGGCCGCCCAGACCCGGGTTTCGTGTCCTTCGACCGCCACAGTCGTGCCGACCGACAACCGATGCTCCACGTCAAAGCTGGAACGGCGGAATTCGCGGACATGGGAGCTTAGTTCGACATAATCGCCGAAGCGCGCCGGCGCCAGAAAACGCGCACCGGCATCGACGAGCGGCATCCCGGCAATGCCAAAAGCCGCGGCAAGCTCGGACGGCTTCACGCCGAGCGCGGCCTCGAACAGCATCCAGGTTCCCCAGTCGAAAAATTCAAAGAATCGGCTGTTGAAGACGATGCCGGCGGGGTCGCAATGGCCCCACTCGATGGTAAAGCGCCGCCGATGAATAAATTTGGCCATCAGAGCATGATCCCGAAATGTGGGTACCGGTTTTCGGAAAAGATCATGCCAACAATAAACTGAAGCAAAACAACGCCTCAACCCACGGCTATTTCGCTTCACAGCAATCATCACCGCGCCGCACCGGTTCGGTCAACCGAGCCCCGAGGCGCCAGCTCCACCATAAAAATCATGACGGGCGAGCTTGCGCCCGCCCGTCACGTTCCTTGTGCTGCTACCCGCGCAGGGAACCAGGATCAAATCCACCACGTGATGCGACGCTGGTAGCTACGGTCACATCCAGGCCAATCTGACCTTGGCGATCGTCACATTCGGCAGAACCAAACGCGACCGATCTGGGAGAGAGGATATCGGATCGCCGGCGAGTCTCAAGTGAAACCCTGCATCGGCGAGAGCGGTCCGCGTTTGGGGATAATTGTGTGGATTGAAAACGGCGGCGCCACGAAAAACAATTACTTGTTCGCATTCCCGAGCTTAGCGGGCGAATTGACGGTTTTGCCCGGCCATTTGCATAAGTCGGCAATGATGCATTTTTCGCACAATGGCCGGCGGGCCAGACACACATAGCGGCCGTGCAGGATCAGCCAATGATGGGCGTGCAGCCGATACTGCTCAGGCACTACTTCCAGCAATTTCATCTCGACGTCGAGCGGCGTTTTGCCGACCGCAAGCCCGGTGCGATTACCGACGCGAAAGATATGCGTGTCGACCGCAATGGTGGGTTCGCCGAACGCGATGTTGAGCACGACATTGGCGGTCTTGCGCCCGACGCCCGGTAAAGCTTCCAGCGCTTCGCGGTCATGCGGGACTTTGCCGCCATGCTCGGCAATGAGTTGCTTCGATAGCGCGATGACGTTTTTCGCCTTGGTACGATAAAGGCCGATGGTCTTGATCAGCCCGCGCAGGCGCGGTTCGCCGAGCTTGATCATTTTTTTCGGCGTATCGGCGAGCTTGAACAAAGCCGGGGTCGCTTTGTTGACGCCGGCATCGGTAGCCTGGGCGGAGAGCACGACCGCCACCAAGAGCGTGAACGGATTGATGTGCTGCAACTCGCCGCGCGGGGTTGGATTGGCTGCGGCAAAGCGCCGGAACGCCTCGGCAATCTCGGCGGTTGTCCACTGCGGCAGTTCGCCGTACGCGGCCTTGCGATCGGCGCCAACGCGCGCCTTGGCGTCCTTGACCCGCGCTGCTTTGCCCTTGCGCGCCGCGGCGAGCCGTTGCCGGACGATTTTTTGCGTCTGTTTCGGGCGGCTGGTGTGTTTGCGCATCGGGATTCCGTATAATGGGCAGGATGAGTGACGACAATAACAGGGGCACGAACGCTTGCGCCGATCCGAAAATCTTTTCGGCGATTATCACACCGCATCGTTCGCTTGGTCCAAAGGGCTTCCTCATCTTTATGCTCTGCCTGGGATGCTTGAGCTTTGTCGCGGGCGTCATCTTCGTCTCGCTCGGAGCTTGGCCGGTCTTCGGCTTCTTCGGACTTGACGTGTTGCTCGTCTATCTCGCCTTCCGCGCCAATTACCGTACTGCCCGCGCCTATGAGGAGGTCACCGTCACAGCCGCGGAATTGACGGTGCGGAAAG
>JBKPIZ010000161.1:0-4063 GCA_046730495.1 Pseudomonadota bacterium | reverse complement strand
GTCGCGCCTGGCCCGCAGGAGCGTCCCGTAAGCGGCATCCTGCACGAGGGCGTGCTTGAACAGGTAGGTTGCATGCGGGGGCGTGCCCCGTCGGAACAGCAAGCCGGCCGCGATGAGACGGTCTAACGTCGATCCCAGCGCCGCCTCCGGCTGGCGCACCACCAAGGCGAGCAAGGCATGGGAAAACTCACGGCCGATTGCTGCCGCGATCTGTGCCAGATCCTTGGCCGGGCCGCCGAGTCGGTCAAGCCGCGCCATCAGTGAAGCATGCAGGCTTGCGGGCACGGCCAGTGCCCGGGACGGAACCGCGGCAACCGTGCGCTCAGCGGCGGTCTCGCTCCCTGCTTCCAGCACCGCCTTGGTCATTTCTTCCACGAACAAGGGAATGCCGTCGCTGCGCTCGATGATGTCTTGGCGAATGCTCGCCGATAGCAGCCTGTTGCCGGTGATGCGATCGATGATGGTGCCAGCTTCGTGTTCTGCGAGTCGATTGACGATCAGTGCCGTGACGTAAGGCCGCGCGGCCCACTGCACGTCGAATTCCGACCGGAATGTCACCAATAAGAGCACCCTGAGCCGGCGAATTCGGTCTATCGTCCGACCGAACGTTGCCAAGCTCGTTGGATCGGCCCAATGCACATCTTCCAAGATCATCATCACAAGCTTTTGCCGCGACAGCGCCTCTATTTGTGCGGTGAGCGCCTCCATGGTTTTTTGCCGGCGCTGCTGCGGTGTCAGCTCGAGGGCGGGATACCGGCCATCGTTCGGCAACGAAAGCATCTCCGCAATGAGTACGGCGTCCTCAATCGAGGTCGAAGTCTGCGTGAGCAGAGCATCGAGCTTGTCGAGTTTCTGCTGTGGCGTATCGTCGTATAAGAATCCAGCCGCACGCTCCATCTGACCGATGATCGGATAAAACGCGCTGTCGGTGTACTGGGGCGAGCAGAAATAGCGCAAACGCGTATGCGGTTCCGGAGCGACAGCTTCCAGAAGGGCGGCGGTGAGTCGGGATTTGCCGATGCCCGGCTCGCCGGAGATCAGTACCACCTGACCGTTGCCGCTCTTCGCCCGCGACCAGCGCCGCAACAACAGTTCGGTTTCTTCGTCGCGCGCGACGAGGGCGGTCAGACCACTCGGATGCAGTGCTTCGAACCGGCTTTCGACAGTGCTTGCCCGCAGCGCCAACCAGGCGCGCACCGGCTTGGCGAGACCTTCAAGCTCTCTGGTGCCGAGGTCCCTCAGCTCAAAGAGATTGCCAAGAAGCCTGCGCGTTGCTTCGGCAATGACAACCGAATTTGGCTCGGCAATCCCCTGCAAACGCGCGGCGAGGTTTGGTGTCTCGCCGATGATTTCGCGTTCTACACCCAGTCCGGTCTGATCGCCTACGACGACCAGCCCGGTGGCGATACCAACACGGGTTTGCAACAAAGCCGGCGTTTTTATTGCGCCCAGGGCTTCGATCACCTCGAGGCCCGCGCGTACCGCTCGCTCGGCGTCGTCCTCGTGGGCCTCGGGGTAGCCAAAGTATACGAGCACGCCATCGCCCAGATATTGCGCCACGAAGCCGCCGAAACGGCGCGCGGTTTCAGCGACGCATTTATGATAGGCCGAGATGAGTTCGCGCAGGTCTTCCGGATCCATCCGAGCGGAGAGTGCTGTCGAGCCGATCAGATCGCAAAACATCACCGTGACTTGCCGCCTTTCGACCCGGGTCTCGGCGGTTGATGAGGTCGGAGCGACAGGCGCTAGGGTCGACGCTGCGGAAAAGTTCGCGCCTCGCCGCGCGCGGAGCAGGCGCTTCTGATCGCCGAGTGAGAGGCCCAAGCGCTCCAGGTCGGCCTCGGTGAGGTCGGGCAGCACATCGAGGTCGATACCATTGTCAGCAAAGGATTGAGCATATCGGCCTAAACGCAATCCCTCCAACCATTGCTTTATATCCACCAATAGTCCTCCCGACCGCCAATACGCTCTCGGCCGAGCATTTTGACGACAACCCTACGAACATCCTCCGTTTTCGCCTACCGCCATGCCGAACATTGTAATTGATTGGAATTGCCGGGACGCGAAAGAGACGATTGCAATCGCTAGGGCGTATCCCATGAGGAGCGACATCATTTCCAAATGACGTTCGCCCCTGACCTGTAATGTTGCCGCCGGAATAGACAAAAACCTGTGACCTAGGTCACAGCGAACTCGTGCCGATGACCTTCTAATGTGTGAGCACGTCATCGCAGCATCGCGTCGCAGTTCCAATGAGCGGAGCACGGCATGGCATTACAAAATGCGACGGCGAAACAGCAGGCAGCGGCAGAAGCGGGCATCGAAACGCCGCCGCCTCGCGGCTTGATTAAGCGCCAAGGCTACAAGGCGAACGCCAAGGCGAAAAGCCATGTGAACGCCAAGCACAGCGAAAACAGTTCGCGGACCGCGCTCGTTCTCGGCGGCGGCGCGCCCAACATGGCGCTGATGGCAGGCGCCCTCGCGGCGCTGCACTACCGCGGCGTCACGTTTGACGTCGTATCTTGCTCGGGCGCCGGCAGCCTTGCCGGTCTGCTGTGGCTCGCGCCCAAGGCGGGCACGCCGGCCGAGGCTTTGCGCAGCGTCACGACGATGAACATCGCCGATCCGATCTATTAGTACTGTCCCGTCAACTACAAAGTCTTCCACAAACCCGGCCCTTGGGCCGACCTGTGGTGGCGCGCCGTGGCGGCCAATCCGCTGTTCGCGCTCGATGTGAAGGAATACGAGCGTTCGCCGCCCTACGCGTGGTGGATCGACACCATGCTACTATGGGCCGCAACGATGTCGCCGAGCGACCTTCATGCCGGCAGCTGGGGTCTTTGCCAGCCGACGCCGTTCGTCGAGCAGATCATCGATTTTGAGAGGATCAAGGAGATCAAGCCGTATTTTTATCTGAACGCCTACAACGTGACCAAGGAGATCATCGACAATTTCACTAAGGATAAAATCACGCCCGACCATTTCCACGCCGCGCTCGCCTTCCCCTTCATCTACGGTCCCTATCGTTTGAACGGCAACCTGTATTACGAAGGCGCCGTGGTGGACTGCCTTAATTTCAAGGATTTGGTCGAGAGGCATACCGGTCTCGAGACCATCGTCGTGTTCGACGTGCTCGGTACCGACACTTTGATTCGGGCGCCGCGGAATCTGTACGATTCCTGGGTGCTCTCGATGATCATTCCACTGGTCAAAACCGCCGAAGACAACCTCGATCTGTTCGCGTTCAAGCACAACAAGGGCTGGCGCCGCGCCGAGGGCGCCAAGGCCGACCTGTTGAAGATCGAGTTCGATATTCCGCAAGAGTATCTGGTCGAGGTGCTTGACTGGTCGGCATCGAATGCCAGCCGGCTGTTCGAGATTGGCTACAAATCCGGACTAAGGTTCTGCGACGCCCACGCCGGCCAGCTCGGCAGGGTCAATAGCAGACGTGGCTGAACTACCGTCACTCGCGCCAAAAGTTCTTGAACCGGGTCGACTACAACTCGGTGCAGCGCACCGTGTGCAGCCCATTCCTGCCGCCGATTGCTGCAGTGCATGAGTCCGCTTTTGGCACAAAGCGGACATTCAACTGTCGGCCGGCAATGTCCGCTTTCGGGGGAAGAGAGGACATCAGCGGCCGCCGATCCAATGTCTGCTTTTGACCCAAAGCGGACATGGCTGACGTCGCGCTGTCTTACATGTCGCGTTCAATCATCGTAGAGGGCGGCACCTGGCCGCCCTCCCGTTTGATCAGGCGAGAGACAATCACGCCGCCGCCAGCCGGCCCGCCGGGGTGGTCTCCCGCCGCAGCCGCCATAGAACGAGGCCATGGAGCATCAGGGCCAGGGGAACGGCGAAGGTGGGCACCATGACCAGCGGATACGATGAGATGAGAAGGTTCGGCGCGTCGAAGGCAAGGAGATGCGGACGTCCCGGAGATGTCATCGCCCCCATGGTGATTGCTACGACGAGGTCGGCGATTCCGAAAAGGCACCAGGCGTATGTTGCCCTGTGCGCGCCAATTACGTTTCGAGCCAACAGCGCAGCCACGACGACGGCAACG
>JBKPIZ010000160.1:0-4529 GCA_046730495.1 Pseudomonadota bacterium | reverse complement strand
TCATGCCGCGGGCGGCACGCCGACGGCGCAGCTGCGAGCCAGGATGCAGCATGTCATGCAGAACAATTGCGCCGTGTTCCGCACCGGCGAAGTGCTCGAAGAGGGCTCGAAGCTCATCCATCAGGTCTGTGCCGGCGTCGAGGATTTAAGGGTGTCGGATCGTTCGCTGATCTGGAATTCCGATCTGATCGAGACGCTCGAACTCGCCAATCTGGTCGAACAGGCCGTGGTTACGATGGACTCCGCGGTCAACCGCACCGAAAGCCGCGGCGCACATGCGCGCGAGGATTTTCCCGACCGCGACGATCAAAACTGGATGAAGCACACTTTGAGCTGGCTCGATCACAAGACCGGCAAGGTCACGATCGACTACCGTCCGGTGCACACCTACACGCTCACCAACGACGTCGCCTATATCGAGCCCAAAAAGCGGGTGTACTGATCTGTTGAGACGCGCAACGCACGGGTTCATCGAGGTCCTCATGGTTCAATTCACGCTGCCGAAGAATTCCAAGATCACGCAGGGCAAGACCTGGCCGCGTCCCGTGAACGCCAAGTCGCAGCGCGAATACCGTATCTATCGCTGGAGTCCAGACGACGGACGCAATCCGCGCATTGACACTTATTATGTCGACACCGGCGATTGCGGGCCGATGGTGCTCGATGCGCTGATCTGGATCAAAAACACTGTCGATCCGACGCTGACCTTCCGCCGCTCTTGCCGCGAAGGCATTTGCGGCTCATGCTCGATGAATATCGACGGCACCAACACGCTCGCCTGCACCAAGGCAATGAGCGAGATCAACGGCGCCGTCCGCATCTACCCGCTGCCGCATATGCCGGTGGTGAAAGACCTGGTGCCGGATCTGACCAACTTTTACGCCCAGCACGCCTCGATCGAGCCGTGGCTGCAGACGGTTTCGCCGACCCCGCAGAAGGAATGGAAACAGAGCCACGACGATCGCCAGAAGCTCGATGGGCTCTACGAATGCATCCTCTGCGCCTGCTGTTCGACCGCCTGCCCGAGCTATTGGTGGAATTCGGACCGCTTTCTCGGCCCGGCGGCGCTGTTGCAGGCGAACCGCTTCCTCATGGATTCGCGCGACGAGGCAACCGGGCATCGGCTCGATAATCTGGAAGACCCGTTTCGCCTGTATCGCTGCCACACCATCATGAACTGCGCCAAAGCCTGCCCCAAGCACCTCAACCCGGCGAAAGCCATCGCCGAGATCAAGCGCATGCTGGTCGAGCGGCAGGTGTAACGTCAAACCTCTCCCCGCAAGCGGGGAGAAAGGAGCGCGACTCAGAGCTTCAACTTCCGCCGCCGCTGCGCCAGCGTCCGCAGCCGCAGCGCGTTGAGCCGGATGAAACCTTCGGCGTCGCGCTGGTCGTAGGCGACCTTGCCGTCCTCGAAGGTGACGAGGTCCTGATCGTAGAGCGAAAATTTGCTGTCGCGGCCGACCACCCCGACATTGCCTTTATAGAGCTTCAACCGCACCCGGCCGGTGACGAATTCCTGGCTTTTGTCGATCGCCGCCTGCAGCATTTCGCGCTCCGGCGAAAACCAGAAGCCGTAATAGATCGCCTCCGCATATTTCGGCATCAGCTCATCCTTAAGATGCGCCGCGCCGCGATCGAGCGTGATCGATTCGATGCCGCGATGCGCGGCAAGCAGAATGGTGCCGCCGGGCGTCTCATACATGCCGCGCGATTTCATGCCGACGAAACGATTCTCAACAAGATCAAGTCGGCCGATGCCATGGGCGCGGCCGTGAGCATTGAGCTGCGCCAGTAATTCCGCGGGCTTAAGTTTCTTGCCGTCGACGGCGACCGGATCGCCGCGCTCGAAATCGATCGTGACGTAAGCCGGCCGCTCCGGCGCCTGTTCCGGATCCTCGGTGCGCGAATAGACGTAGCCCGGGACCTCGCCTGCCGGATCCTCGAGCACTTTGCCCTCGGACGAGGTGTGCAACAGATTGGCGTCGGTCGAAAACGGCGCTTCGCCGCGTTTGTCTTTGGCGATCGGGATTTGATTTTTTTCGGCGAATGCGATCAGCGCCTCGCGCGACTTGAAATCCCATTCGCGCCACGGCGCGATGACCGCGATGTCGGGCTTAAGTGCGTAATAGGACAGCTCAAAGCGCACCTGGTCATTGCCCTTGCCGGTCGCGCCATGGGCAACCGCATCGGCGCCGACCTTCTCGGCGATTTCGATCTGCCGTTTGGCGATGAGTGGCCGGGCAATCGAGGTGCCGAGCAGATACTGGCCCTCGTAGAGTGCATTGGCCCGGAACATCGGAAACACATAGTCGCGCACGAACTCTTCGCGCAGGTCCTCGATGAAGATGTTTTGCGGCTTGATGCCGAGCGTGAGGGCCTTTTGCCGCGCCGGCTCAAGCTCGTCGCCCTGGCCGAGATCGGCGGTAAAGGTGACGACCTCGCAGCCATAGGTCGTCTGCAGCCATTTGAGAATGATCGACGTGTCCAGCCCGCCGGAATAGGCCAACACCACTTTCCGCACGTCTTTCTTGCTCACGCCGTCCGCGGGCATGGGAAAACCAATAAAGTTAAGGCCGTTTCGTGTTGGCCGCCCAACGCGCGCGGACTATAGGCGCCGGCCGCTCGCGCGCAAGCACTGTCTCCTCAAGAGGCCTTTTTCCATCGCCCGGCGAGCCGTCCGGCCAGACCGGACAGCCACTCGCCCTTTTGGCCGAGCCAATCCTCCAACGCTTTCTCATCGAGCCGGGTGGCCGGCCGGCGATAGATCAGCCCGTGCGCGGTCCAGATCACGAGATACATCAGCACGCCGGCAAAGACGACATCGGAGAAAAAATGCGCGCCCGCGGCCATGCGAAAGGCGCCGAGCGCGACCCCAAAAACAAGCGCCGCGCCATAGGCGACGGCCTGCAACGGCGGCGGCGCCAGCGCCGCCGGCGCCAGGGTCCAGAACGCGCCGGACGGCTCGCCGGCGACAAAGGAGCAATTGTTCGGGCAATCGCCGCGCGGATCCCACCATGGCTCGAAGCGATAGTCGCCGCCGAATTGCTGGACGTCGATCGGCCGCGGCCGCCCCCAATGGTCCTTCAAAACGACATTGGTCAAAAGCCCGGGGCCCAGCGCCAATGTCGCGATCAAAAACAGTGCGGCGCGGGCTTCGATCAGCATGGGCCGATGCGGCCAAATCAATTTGACGACAATGGCGAGAAATGCCGGCAGCGCCAACAGCGCGATGAGGATTCGCGCCGCGGTGCGCGTGTGCTGTACCAATGGTTGCGCATTGACGACGAACAAGTGCCGCGCCGTATCGAAGCCGAGCGCGGCGAGGTCGAGATCGAGCTGCGGATCGACGGCGCAGAGAAGCCCGAACACAAAGCCGATGGCTAGCGCCGTGATCAGCGCGGCACGCGTCATGCTCTTATTTCCACGCTCTCATTTCCACACCGTCATTTCCACGTCCCCGCGCGGCGGCCGGCAATGAGCCAATAGACAAGTCCGCCGGCAATACCCGCCGCGGCAAAGACTTCACCATTGCGGGCGAAACCGCCGTCGGACGAGGCGATGTAGCCGGCAAAATCCAGGCCATAGGCCATCGCGAGCGACAGCGCCGCGCCGATGACGCCGTACACGACCGCCGAGCGCAGCGCCAGCCCTTCCGCCAGCGCGATCACCAGCATCGCTGGCAGAAAGCCAACCGAGAAGATGATGATCGCCGCTAAGCCGGTGACCGTCCACAAGGCGATCGATTCGGCGGCGTCCGCGTGCGGACCAAGCGGCGCCATCACGTCGTTCCAGTTCGGGGCAAGGCTGCCGAGCGTGAGCACGAGCGAAGCGGCGATGCAGGCGAGCCCATAGCCGAGAAACGCCATCATGATGCGCGCGATCACGGACATGGCGGCTGATTGGTCAGTCGGTCATCGCCATGGCGCGCAGCGCCAGGCGTTCGCGCGCCGATAGTTTTTCGCTGGCGCTTTTAAGCTGGCCGCAGGCGGCAAGAATATCGCGCCCGCGCGGCGTGCGCACCGGCGAGGCATAGCCGGCGGCGAAGATCACTTCGGAGAATTTCTCGATCTGGTCCCAATCGGAACACTCGTATTTGGTCTCGGGCCAGGGATTGAACGGGATCAGGTTGATCTTGGCGGGAATGCCTTTGAAGAGCCGCACCAGCGCCTTGGCGTCGGCGAGCGAGTCATTGACGCCTTTGAGCATCACATATTCGAAGGTGATGCGCCGCGCGTTCGACAAGCCCGGATAATTTCGGCACGCCTCCAGCAATGCGGCAATCGGATATTTGCGGTTGAGCGGGACCAACTCGTTGCGCAGCGCGTCGGCGACCGCGTGCAGCGATACCGCGAGCATGACGCCGATCTCGGCGCCGGCGCGCGCGATCATCGGCACCACGCCCGAGGTCGAGAGCGTGATGCGGCGCTTGGAAATACTTAAACCCTCGCCGTCGGCAATGACGTTAATGCCGTCGCGGACCGCCTCGAAATTGTAAAGCGGCTCGCCCATCCCCATCATCACAACGTTGG